>CAZXUD010000030.1:0-9908 GCA_964643805.1 uncultured Candidatus Peribacteria bacterium
GGTGCGTCGCTTGCCAACATCAAAACAGAGAACTCTCATAAAGGTAGCATGCAGCAACCGTGCTCGAAGAGCTACTTGCTTTCCGCAGCCGCTACCAGGCGGGCGACTAATGATTTCTTGCGAGCCGCATTCGAACGATGAATGAGGCGCTTCTTGGCCGCTGTGTCGATGGCTTTGTAGACCTGAGGCAACATTGCTTTGGCCTCTTGCACCTTCTTTTCCTGCGTCAGATCGGTGATTTTGCGGATCATCGTCTTCATGAGCGTCTGCACTGGCTTACGCCGTGCAGCGCGAATAGGGTTTTGCCGAGCTCTCTTAATAGCAGACTTAATTAGTGGCATGTCCGCGAAAGCCTATTTGCTTCGAATCGACAAGTCAAATGAACCTGTCGGTTTCTTGAAGATCTTCCGATGCCCCGAAGATGCATTGACTAAATCCTTAAAACTTAGTAAATTTCTCTGCTGTTTTCGTCATCACCTGCAGATATTTATATGTGTGGAATTTTTGGATACATCGGCAAGCGTACTGATGCGGGTTCCCTCGTGATCGACGGCCTTAAAAACCTTGAATACCGTGGCTACGATTCCTGGGGAGTCGCCTGCAAAGACGAAAAATCTATCTTAGTAACCAAGGACACGGGTCGCATTAGCGGCGTGAACAGCGCTGCCTTCGGCTCCAATTGTTCTATGGCCATTGCTCATACGCGCTGGGCAACACACGGCGGCGTCACCAAGCAGAATGCGCACCCTCACGTCACCGAAGATTCGACAATCGCTGTTGTGCACAACGGCATTATTGAAAACTACGTAGAGCTCCGCGAACGATTGAAGGCCGATGGTCACACCTTCCTTTCTCAGACAGATACAGAGGTCATTCCGCACCTTATAGAAGAGGAGTGCAAGAAGACGGACGACTTTGCGAGTGCCGTACGCAATGCTTGTAAACACTTAAAGGGACGCTACGGTATTTTGGCACTGCATACCGAGAGCAACACGCTCGTCGCGGCGCGCACCGGCTCTCCTTTAATTATAGGAGTAGCACCAGACGGTTACTTTATTGCGAGCGATATTCCAGCTTTCTTAGAACACACCCGCACGGTGCAGTACTTAGATGATGGTGAAATGGTGGTGACCGATGGAAATAGCATCTTGTTCACAGACATTGAAACCGGTGAAGAGCACCCAAAGCGTGAAATTGAAATTACCTGGAACGTGGAGCAAGCCCAAAAAGGTGAATACAAGCACTACATGTTAAAGGAGATTATGGAGCAGAAAGAAACGATTGCGCGTGCGGTGAACCAAAATGAAGAAGACATTCGTACCCTGGCCCGCGCTATTAAGGATGCCCAAGGAACCTTTCTCGCTGGTTGCGGCACAGCTGGCAAAGCTTGTATGGCAGCGGAGTACTTCTTCTCCGTCATTTCCGAACATCACGTAAACTACGCACCTGCCAGTGAATTTAAATTGTTCCACCACTTCTTAAAGCCAGAAAGTTTGCTGATTGTGGTGAGCCAAAGTGGCGAAACCGCCGACGTCTTGGAAGCAATGAAGGTCGCTAAGTCGAAGGGTTCCAAGGTACTCGCCATCGTGAACGTGGAAGGTTCTACCATCGCACGAGAAGCGGACTACACCCTCCTTATTAATGCCGGACCAGAACGCGCTGTTGCTTCTACCAAAGCACTCACGGGCCAAATGGCCGTGCTGCTGTTGATTGCCTACGCCATGGTTGATCGCTTACAAGAAGGAAAGACAATCCTACTCGAAAGCTGCGCCGCCATTAACGACATGTTGAACCCCCGCTACGTAGAACGCATTGAAGCCCTTGCCGAAAAAATCCAAGAGAAGGAAGACCTCTACATTGTTGGTAAAGGTTGGAACTACCCAATGGCCTTAGAGAGCGCCATTAAGATTCAAGAAGTCAGCTACATTCACGCCGAAGGTTTTGCCGGTGGCGAATTAAAACATGGACCAATCGCCCTCATAGAAGAGGGGACTCCTTGCATCGCGCTGGTAGGTAACGACGAAGTGACGAACGACATCATCAGCAATGCAATTGAACTGAAAGCGAGAGGCGGTTTGATTATTGGCGTTAGCCCAATGCCAAACGACGCCTTCGACGAGTGGATTAAAGTGCCAGATGCAGGAGCTGCTCAGGCAATGGTGAATATTATTCCGATTCAGGTCTTGGCGTACTACCTCGCAGTCAAGCGCGGCAAAGATCCAGACATGCCAAGGAACTTGGCGAAGTCAGTGACGGTGAAATAGTTTCGGTTCTCCTCTTACTTCTCATCCGGCGGAATGCCGTAGTATTTAAAGAGGAATGCCGCCATGTCACGGAAGACCGGACCAGCTGTGCGTGAACCGAATTCATCGCGACGGGGGCGGTCGAATTTAATGAGGATTAAAAATTTTGGATCATCAATCGGGGCGTAACCGGCAAAGGTGGCGATGGTGGAACCCGTTCCCACTTCGTACTTACCACCCGGACCAGCCACCTGACTTGTACCGGTTTTACCAGCAATGCGGTAACCGGGGACTTTCGCAACTTTGGCGTACCCCACATTCACGGAACTGGTAAGCATCGCCGTGATGGTTTCCGCTGTCTGCGGGCGGATCACCTGATCCATCACGATCGGCTTGGTGACATCAACCGTGCCATCGGCATGAATGATGCGGTCAATAATAGTGGGCTTCATTAATTTGCCGCCGTTCGCCAGTGGCGTATACGCGGTAATCATTTGGAGTGGCGTGGCGGAGACACCTTGTCCGTACGAAGCGGTGGCGAGCAAGGCGCTACTCCACTGCATCCAGGGTTGTACTTCGCCAGGTAATTCATCTTCTAGTTCAATGCCGGTAATTTTGCCGAAGCCAAAGCGCTGAATCATACGTTCAAATAATTTTCGCCCCAACTTGCCTGAGACAGAGGTCATACAGGTGTTGATAGAAAACTCGATACAGTTCGTCATGGTGACGCGACCGTAATAAATGTTGAGAGCGTTCTTGATGGTGAATTCATCGACTTTCACCGGCGCAAGGTCTTCATAAATGTCTCCTGGCACTACTTCGCCCTGGTCCAACGCGATTGCCGTGGTGATGGACTTGAACACCGATCCAGGTTCATAAATTTCTTGAATATTTCTATTCAAGTACGCACCAACGCCAATGTTATTTGTAAATTTCAGCCATACGTCGGGGCGATCCGTTGGGAAGATTTCGCGACGATCATTTTCACCAATGTACAAGTAGTAGCGCGCCACATCTTTGAGCGGATACAGCGATTCAATTTCCTCTAATTCTGCTCGTTTCTCATCACTCAAGAGGGAACGGCCGGAAGCGGTTAACACTTGATCGGCGTAGCCTCTCAGAACGAATTCATTCTTGATAGGGTGGTAGATTTCGAGCACGATTTCACGCTGTTTCTGCGTATCCAAAATGATGGGTTCTTTTGCGTACACATTGCCGTAATTATTCCCATCAAAGATGGGCGCATTCACCATCGCAATAATGCGTCCGGTCTTTGGATCCATCACGATGCCCTGTCCACTGCGTGCGTCGTATTCCTCAATCGCTTTTTGCATCAATGTTTCCAATTCCTTCTGCACAAAGCGATCGATAGTGAGCACCACGGTGTCGCCGTCTTTCGGGTCAACAATGGTTTGAGAGCCCGTAATAATTTGGCCGCCTTCACGGTCACTCACCGCGCTAATAAGACCTTCTTGACCTCTGAGTTGTGGATCAAAAGTACGCTCGATGCCGTACTGTGGTTCTTGTGTAGCGTTTAAGAAACCCACAACGTGTGAGCCGATGGTGCCATCCGGGTAGTAGCGCCAATGCTCCGGCAACAAAGCAATGCTGCGGAGTGGATCTTGAATATTTTGAGCAGCTTCGCGCGTGGGTGCCTGTGTCCGCTTCTCGGCAGTGAGCGCCTGCGATGCCGCTTTCACTTGGCGAATTCGCGAGGACACATCGGGTGAAAGCTTGTGCAAGATTGCGACGTAGCGCAGTGGTCGACTGCGTAATCTATTTCGAAGAACGGATGGATCTAAATCTAATTCTTCGGCGAGGGAGCGAGAAATTCCCGACAAGCTACTTTGATCAATCACCTCGGGGTCTGCATAAATGAGGCGAGTGTCATGGACGACGGTCACACCAGTAATTGCCAACGCCTCGACTGCGGCTAGCTGCACGATGGTGGCCCCGTACATAAGTGGTACGAAACGAACATTTTTTTCTTTAATGCGTTCTTCTATGTCACGTGCAAATTGTCGGCGCGCTTCGGTCAGGTCCGGCAAGTCAGCCTGATCGATGGGTAAAGGCGACGTCGGTAGAGGCTCTAGAATTGCCCCCGTCGTCATTTGTAAACGGAGGAGGGGATCAAACGCTGCTTCATAGTACGGCACTAGTTCCACCGGACACTCTTGTTTTCCCGCGCGGCAGAATTCATCTACATCTTCGGTGAGCAAAACATCCGCCAACGTTTCAGCAACTAACGTAGGATTCTCTGTCACGAGCGGGTCAACGTACACCATGTCGAGGGTGGTGTTGGTTGCGAGCAAACTAGTCTCTCCAGTTTTACTATTGGTTGCTAGCACTTCACCCCGTTTCGCGGGCAGTACAACGCCACCGAAATGTTGAGAACGCGCGAGCGCTCGGAACTCTTCGCCGCGTAACAGCTGAAGCTCAATCAGACGCGCTAAAACGACCAATAGGCACAAACCTAGGAAACCGTGAACAAGCACCATTCGGTGCTGGAGGACGCGTTTTCGCTGCGTTTCGGTGATCTGAGAACTGCTTCGAATATGCACCGCGAGAGGATAGCATGCAGACCCGTTTTCTGGTAGAATAGTATGATATGGTCACACAGAATTGGGACTCCTTAACGGGCGACAATCTGCTGAGCGAATTGCAAGATATGTGCGTCGCAGAGGGCATTTCGGACATTCACGTCTCACCAGAAAAAACGTCGGTGCGTTTAGAAATACGTCGCAATGGTCTCTTAGAATCGCTTGCTCACATTTCGCAAAAGACGTACGACGATTTTGCGCGCCGCGTGAAATTTGTCGCAAAGCTCAAACTGAACCTGACGAATATTCCTCAAGATGGCCAGTACACATTTGAAACAGGAGAGGGGAGTAACCGCCGCCAAGTAAATATGCGCGTGGCTATTATTCCTTCACGATTTGGTGAAACGTATACGCTCCGTTTGTTAGATCCTAAACGTGGAATTTTGCCGCTGACCGAACTCGGCTTTCCGAAAGATATTTGCACCACGTTGGAATCCATTATGAAGAAGGCGAACGGTTTGTTTTTAATTACCGGACCCACGGGTTCTGGAAAAACCACGACCTTGTACGCACTTCTCAATACCATTGTGGGTACTTCACGCAACATCATGACGTTGGAGGACCCAATTGAATACGAGCTGAGTGGCATTGTGCAAAGCCAAGTAGATCATGACCATGACTACACCTTTGCTACCGGACTTCGCTCCGTGCTCCGCCATGACCCAGACGTAGTTTTGGTGGGAGAAATTCGCGATTTGGAAACAGCTCAAACCGCCATCGATGCCGCTTTAACCGGCCACATGGTGCTCGCGACGTTGCACACCAATTCTGCCATAGAAGCAGTGCCTCGTTTGCTCTCCATGGGCGTAAGTCCTTACACATTTGCACCGGCCTTGCGCGGTGTTCTTGCGCAACGACTAGTGCGCACGCTTTCCGAAGCTTGTCAGAAATCTCAGAAGTGCGACCCAGCAGATAAAGCCTCCTATGACGGCCGCATTGCGCTGCCAGAACTCCTGGTAGTGAATGAGGTACTGCGCGAAATGATTCTGATGAACGAGACCACGGACACCATGCTAAAGAAGGCGAAACAGTTAGGTTACAAGACCATGCAAGAGTGGGGTGCTTTGCTCGTAAAAGCAGGGACCACCACGAAGACAGAAATTGATCGAGTGACCGGTTAACACGCCGAGATTGTCTTGTTCTTACGAACACGGTTCCGTAATATAAGGAGCCCTCGTTCGTACTTTCATGCAACGTTATCACCGTCATCTGCCTTACAGCCAAGAACAAACGCGTCAAAACCGCGCGCTACTACGCCCTGTGGTGGCTTTTGTGGTGGTGATTGTCATTTTGTACTACATCGGGAGCTGGTTGATTGGCTTGTTTGGCGGAACAGTAGAGCGGGCTGCGGCCGCCCTTAGTTTGGAAGAACGTGGAGTTGTACAGGTCTCATTAGAAGGAGAAGAATGGAAGCGAGCCACCGAGAATTTAAAATTGTACCCAGGCGATAAAGTAAGCACGAGCAGCAGCACGAACGCTTCGCTCACATTGTTTGATGGCACTGTCGTTCGTTTAGATGAAAACAGCGCGGTCGCAATTGAAGAGAGCAAACGCGGTGACGACGCTGAGTATGCACTGCATTTAGAAAAAGGCTCGCTCTGGATTGCTGTGCCAACCGCCCGTGCTTTCTCGGGCAGCATTGTGCGAACACTCACCTCACCAATCTTGCAGGTAGAAGTTGCCTCACAAACAGATGCCGTCTTCAAGGAGCGTTCCATTAGTATTTTTGATGGCGATGGGCCCGGTGCAACTGTCACAGTAACGGGTCATAGTGAGACAGTGGTTGTGGGCGAAGGCCAAACATTCACGTTGCCGGATGGTCCCGTCAATGCAGCTGATAATCTCTACAGTTTCCGTACCGCTCTTAATCCCCAAGCAGTGCTCTCTCCTTTTATTGAAGAAAGCCGACGCCGCTTTGGTAGTACAGCTGTAACTGGTTCAGGTTCATCCGTTATTGCCACTGGCTCTGGCAGCGTTCCCAATTTAAATACGCCGCTAACAGTGGATACGCCTACCGACAATGCCACGATTACAACTCCTACCGTAAAGGTAGAAGGCCACGTCACCAGTGCCGTTCGTACGGTTCAAGTGAACGGTTACGCTACCACCATTAACCCAAGCACGGGGCAGTTCAGCGTTGAGCTAGCCATGCCGGATAAAGATGAAGTGCAAATTCGCATTGAAGCCCAGTCCTCTGATGGCGAACTTATTGCTGAAGCTTTGCGCACTGTCTTGCGAGACCGTAAGCCACCAAGCGCGCCAAGCTTTACGCAACCAGCGAAAACTGGTGACCGCTACCAAACCCAGCGCACACGCTTCGAAATTATTGGCGAGGCACCAGCGGATGCCGTCGGCATTATTGTGAACGACTACCGTCTACAATTCTTTAACCCCGGTGACAAAACCTGGTCGTACCTTGCCGATACCAATTTGAATAACCTACGCGAAGGTGAAAATGTTTTCACAGCCGTCGCTATTAACCAAGCCGGCGTAAAGAGTGACCCCGTAAAATTGACCATTATTGTGGGCGGTGAAACGGAAGGGGTTGTCGGTACCAGCAGCGGTAGTACTGCAGGAACAACTCCAGAACCGGAACAGCCAGACCCATCCACTCTGCCAAACAATGCTCCTTTGAAGCCAGGAACATTGAAAGTGAATCTACCAACAGCAGGTACAACGCATACTGCTACAGGTTCAGAGCTGCTTATTGAAGGCAGTGCACCAGCAGGGTCTGCATCTATTTGGGTTAATGATTACAAGCTGCGTTTGTACGAAGCTGGTAAGCCAGGTTGGAATTACATCGCCAGTGTAGAACTTGGCACTATGAAAAAAGGCTCCAATACGTACACCATTACTGCACGCGACGCCGAACAAAAGATCATCGATAAAATGACCTACACGATTCAGTACTAGAGATTACGAATTAGCAATTTCTAATCCCAATGCACTCTGTGCATCTTTAAATAATTGCGGTAATGGTGCTTCTACAACGTGTGTCCGTTTGTCTTCTGGAGAAATAAACGTGAGTTTCCACGCATGCAAACAAAGTCCTTTCACATGATGAGTTTGGGTCAGGTTCTCACTCCCGGGAGTCTTATATGTTTCGTCACCAAGAATCGAGTGTCCAATCGCCCGTAGATGCACACGAATTTGGTGTGTTCGACCGGTATGTAGATCGCACGCGAGTAAAGCGGTTTCATTAGTCGAAGCGAGTGTCCGGTACGTCGTCTTCGCCTCGCGACTGACTGACGTTTTCTGGACCGACATTTTGGTACGATCCGTTAAATTACGACCAACCGGTGCATTAATGACCGCTCGTGGTGGGTTCGGTACACCCGCCACAATCGCAAGGTACGTTTTCTCAATCGTTCGGTCGCTAAATTGTGCCTGCAGCTCTTCGTGGGCTCGTGGGCTCTTTGCAATCAACATACAACCCGTTGTCTCTTTATCTAGCCGATGGACCAGCACCGATTCGGTAGAGAAGGGGAGGAAGCGTTGCTCAAATAAAAAGGCGACACCATGCAAAATGGTATCGGCATTTTTTTCGCCAGGGGCGGGGTGCACAGCGTACCCCGCTGGTTTATTAATAACGAAACAAAGCTCGTCTTCGTAGAGAATTTCTAAATTCAAATCAGACGGTGTCAGTGCCACCACCACTTCCTTTTCCATCCCTTCTGTCACCGCCACTTCGTCACCGGGTGTTAGTTGGTATGCTTGCTTCGTAATAGCTTTTCCATTCACAAAAACCGCTTTGGCTTTAATCAATTTCTGCAATTTCGAACGGCTCAACTCTTTGTTTTGTGAAGCCAAGAAAGCATCGAGCCGAGCAGGGGAGTCCACCGTCCATTCCATGAAGGGGAGTGTATAGGCTCGCAGGCTAGTTCACTACCCTGTAGCGCTTTTAAATCGGCTGCTACAACGGTATCCTTCTACTAATGTCCTCAAGTGACCTCCTGACACGGGCTATTAGTAACGTAACGCCAAAGGCGCTTGCTGAGCAGAAATTGAAGAGTGATAAGCCCTTACGGATCTACCTAGGGATTGATCCAACCGGCAGCAAACTTCATTTGGGCCATGCGGTTCCACTACGGAAGCTTCAAGCTTTTGTTGAAGATGGCCACGAAGTCATCTTCCTCATTGGTAGTTTTACCGCCATGATCGGCGACCCATCGGGCCGGGATCAAACGCGACAAGCACTACTGCATGAAGAAGTAGAAGCCAATTTCCAAACGTACAAAGAGCAGGCCAGCAAAGTGCTCGACTTTGATAAAGTGGAAATCCGTTACAACCACGAGTGGCTTTCGAAACTGAACTTTGAAGAGATTGTGAGCTTAGCCAGCAACTTTACTGTGCAGCAAATGATCGATCGCGATATGTTCCAGAAGAGACTCAAAGAAGGAAACCCCATCGCACTTCATGAGTTTCTCTACCCATTGATGGTTGGCTACGACTCAGTTGTTTTGGATGTGGATTGTGAACTAGGTGGCAATGACCAGTATTTCAACATGCTGGCTGGCCGCACATTGCAGACTGCTTTAGGCAAGCGCGATAAGTTTGTTCTCACCACCAAACTCATAGAGGGCACCGACGGTCGCAAGATGAGTAAGACATACGACAATTGCATTTACCTCGATGACGAAGCCAACGATATGTTTGGGAAAGTGATGTCCATAAAAGATGACCTGATGGAAACATATTTTGAATGTTGCACGAGTGTTCCGTTGGCTGAAGTGAAGAAAATTTTGAAAGAGAAACCACGCGAAGCAAAAATCAGATTGGCGAAAGAAATTGTGACGTTGTATCACTCAGCGGACACCGCAGAAAAAGCTGCGCAGGAATTTGAGAACGTTTTTAGCAAAGGCGGTGTGCCAGAAGACGTTGAGACTGTGAAAGTGAAAAAGGGGAGTCTGTTGATTGATGTTATCGTGAAGGAAGGCCTCATCAGTTCAAAGTCGGAGGCAAAACGTGTTTTTGAGCAGGGTGGCGTAAAACTCAATGAAAAGACTGTTTCTGTTGATTCTAAGGTGGAGGAGGGGACTTTGAAAGTGGGAAAGAGAAGGTTTTT
>CAZXUD010000031.1:0-9583 GCA_964643805.1 uncultured Candidatus Peribacteria bacterium
AGTGTATTCATTGGGAAAAGCAAAGATAGTAGGTATTGCATCTGTATCAGGAGTTATGGGAAATCAGATTGATGTACGTGTAACCACTTTTAATGAGCCTGATTACAATTGGAAATCTATTAAACAGAATTCAAACCATTTTACCGTTATTCACTCGGATAACGATCCTTATATAAAGCTTTCGCAGGCTGAAGAATTGGCTAAAAATCTGAATACCAAAGTACTTTTGATGAAAGGAGGCGGACACCTTAATCACAGCTCAGGACTTGTCGAGTTCCCATTTCTATTGTCACAAATACAAGGAATTAACTAAGCACTTTGTGTAAAGGTACCAATTCTTGCTAGTTAGAACCTAGTCCTTGATACTACTTTCCCATGCTTTTCCGCGTTATTACTTCCTCTAAAAGCAGCGGCATTGCAGAAGGATTAACCTACGAATCTTCAAAGTCTCTTCAAATCGGACAGCACGTTCAAGTGCCACTCCGGAATAAAATTGTGGACGGCATTGTTCTTGCCGAAGCGAAACAAACTAAGGAAGTTCAGAAAGTGAAAGAAATAAAAGCCGTGCTCGATGAAAAGCCTTTTTTAAGTGAAGCACAAATAAAGACATTGTTGTGGATGGCGGATTATTACTACTGCTCTGTTCGGCAGGCGTTACGCGTGTGGCTCCCCTCGCCACCTTGGTCTTCGCTTTTGCCGAAACAGATTACGGTGTATTCGTTGGTACGGAGTGATGTAGTCGCGCGTGGAAAGAAGCAGCAGGAAATTATTGAAGCGTTGGTGCACCGTGATGAAGTTTCTGAAAGTGAGCTGAGGAGTGAAACGGGTGTCGGTTTGGCAACACTTCGTTCCTTAGTAAAAAATGGAATCATCACATCCAAAACAATTGTGGAAGAAAGTGATGCGATGGTGACTCCAAAAATTCAGCAACCGAAACTCACCGCTATTCAACAAGCCGCTTACGAAGCCATGAAAGCGGATCCTCGTCCGACTCTCCTTTTTGGAATAACAGGGAGCGGTAAAACAGAGGTTTACGCGCAGCTCATGGTTGATTGCATTAAAAAAGGCCAGCAAGCACTTCTCCTGGTTCCAGAAATTCTCTTAACTGAGCACAGCATCGCCCGCTTTGAGCAACTGCTCGGTCGCGAGCATATTGCTGTGTTACATAGTCGTCTCTCCCAGACTGAACGTCGCGACCTCTGGCGCCGCATTCGGCGCGGTGAATCCCCGCTCGTCATCGGCTCACGGTCCGCGCTGTTTGCCCCGCTCCACAAATTAGGATTGATTGTGATCGACGAAGAACATGAATGGACCTATAAAAATGAACAAACGCCGCGCTACCACGCGCGAGAAACTGCAGAAGCGCTCGCTCGGTTTGCTAATGCAAAATTGGTGCTAGGCACCGCTACCCCTTCGCTGGAAGCGTGGGCGAGGGCGAAGAGTGGTGAATATCAATTGGCAGAATTAAAGGAGCGCTACAACCACCAAACGTTGCCGACGGTGCAAGTGGTGGATCTTGCTGGCGTGAAATTCGGCTCGATGTATCCGTTCTCACCGCCGTTATTAGAAGCAATCGGCGAGCGACTGAAGCGAAAGGAGCAGAGCGTTCTCTTCCTCAATCGTCGCGGCGTTGCGACGGCGTTGCTCTGTTTAGATTGTCGTCGGCGCGTTGTGTCGACGGAATCAATGCTGCCCTTTACCGTGCACAATAAGCCGGACGGGACACCATACTTAATGGACCACACGACGGGATCCACGAGTCCTGTGCCACAAGAGTGTCCGGCCTGCCACAGCACACGGCTCTTTGCCGTTGGTGCTGGCACGCAGAAGGTTGAACTTATTCTCAAACGCCAATTCCCTGAAGCTCGGTTGATTCGGGCTGATAGCGACACCATGGATAGCCCCGAAGCAATGCGCGACTTATTGGAGCGCATGCGGGAGGGGCGGGCAGACATTCTGCTTGGTACACAATCCGTGGTGAAAGGACTCGATCTTCCGAATGTCACACTGGCTGCCGTGCTCCTCGCTGATGTTGGACTCTCGCTCCCCCACTTCCGCGCTGGTGAACGCGTGTTCCAATTGCTCACACAGCTCACGGGTCGTAGCGGTCGCGCCAAGCCGGGTGAAGTTATTATTCAAACCTTCCGACCAGAAGCACCCGAGGTAAAGTTGGCTGCGTTACACGCCACCGAAGAATTTTTGAATAAGGAATTATCGCTCCGTGTTCATAGTAAGTATCCGCCAGCGAGCCGCATGGTGCGCATTCTGGTACGAGGTACAAGTGCCGGACACAAAGCAAAAACCATGGCCAATCAATTACAGATCGGCGCTGCAAAAGTGAACAACGACGCCGTTGTAACCGCAGCACCAACGTTCTTCAGTGGCCAAACAACCTGGCACATCTTATTGCGTGGAACGAATCCGATAGATTTATTGTCACAAATTGATACGTCAGACGTCGTTATAGATCGCGATCCGCTTGAATGCATCTAAAGATATACACCGGTTGTCGTCAATTGCTCTCAATCAAGCGGAAAACTAAGGTAAATGCACTTTTCCAACAACGAACTATGAAACGCATCATTGCCGCCTCCAGTCTTCTTTTCCTTTCCATCACGACCGTCGCTCAAGCAGCTACGTTCCGTGGGGGCGAAGAAGTGAATATTGCCGAACCAATTCAAGACGACGCGTACATTGGTGGTGGGCAAATTATCGTTCGGGAGAGCATTACGGGTGATCTCATAACCGCGGGCGGTGAAATCAACATTCAAGGCAATGTTGATGAAGACATTATCGCTGGAGGTGGCCGAGTGACCATTAGTGGTAATGCCGGTGACGATGTGCGTGCCGCTGGTGGAGAAGTCTTACTTTCTGGTAGCGTTGCAGACGACCTTTTCTTAGCAGGCGGTCGCGTCACCATTGATCCTGCGGCAGATATTTCTGGCGATGTTCACGTAGCGGGCGGTGAAATTCTGATTGATGGTCGCATCCGCGGTAACTTAAAAGTGGATGGTGGTCGTGTTGTTCTCAATGGATCCGTGGACGGTGAAGTAAGGGTGCAAGGTGGTGACCTGGTTATCAATGGTGTTCTCAACGGAACGTCGAATCTGGTCGCTGATGAAATTAAAGTGGGTGACGCTGCCGAACTACGCGGCGATGTAACGTACTGGACTCGCAACGGTGAAATGGATTTTGGTGACGCAGCACTTGGTACTGTGACGTATAACCCAGACGCAGCGCCTGTCCGTCATGATGCAACTTCCCCAAAGATCCTCTTTATTGGGACCTTTATCGCTTTGGGTACATCGGTACTCTTTGCGGCTTTCTTCATTATCCTTGTCACATTACTGACCAAAACAATGTTCATTGATTCCGCCAAAGTCTTAGGAAAAGATTTCTGGCCTTCTGCGCTTCGTGGGTTCCTGTTCTTCGCAGTCACACCTATCGTCTGTTTGATTCTGCTCATGACGGTGGTGGGTATTCCAGTGTCGCTCTTGGTGTTCTCTATGTACGTCTTTGTGGTGTACTTCTCCAAAGCTTTGAGCGCTATGGTTATTACCCGATGGCTGGAAATTCGCTACAAGCAAAAGTGGAACACTGCGATCTACATAATTTTGAGCATTGGTGTCTTCATTGTGCTGAAATTGGTTGTCTTGGTACCAGTCGCTGGTTGGATTGCATGCTTCCTTGTCGTCTCAGCCTCTATGGGCGCCCTTATGACGACGAAGTGGGCAAAGTTTAAGAAGATCTGCTAAGCGCCGTTTCGAAGCCTATCCAGCGCAATTCCAGAAGCTACACTCACGTTGAGTGATTCCTTCTGGCCGTGCATAGGAATGTGCACCACATCATCACTTAGTTTGATGAGTTCTTCTGATACACCCAAGACTTCGTGTCCGATAATCAGACATGTTTTAGCTTCTGGTTTGTAGGAAGCAATGTCGACGGATTGCTTATTCTTCTCGAGTGCAACAATCCGATATCCCTGCTTTCGTAATTTTTCTATCACAGTTGTGGGATCCTCTACTTGTTCCCATGCGATCCATTCTTCTGCTCCAAGTGCCGTCTTACTAATTTCACGGCGAGGAGGCGTAGCGGTGTATCCAGTTAAATAGATTTTTTCAACACCGAAACAATCTGCAGAACGAAATACAGAACCGACGTTCCAGAGAGAACGAATGTTGTGAGCGATGATAACAATATTTTGCACCATTACTTATCTAACCATGATTGGCCCCACGTTAATATCGTTGCAATCTCCTGTGTGGTCTTCATGCCCTCAGCATCAACAACAGTATCTATAACTGTTAGAACATTTGAATGGTCCGCCGATTCTGTAATTTCTGGAGTTACCATAGGAAGAAGATTGTAAGGTGGTTACGAAAGTCTCTCAAGCGTACTGGCGTGCGGATTCGCAAAGATTTCCTGCACGTCACTGCGTTGCAGGTCACTTTCGCTCACGCCGCTGCAGACGTAACAAATACCGGTTTCACTCCCCTTTCCGAGCGCATTTGCACCCGTATCTGGCTCATCTCGTCGGAGGAGTGATACTCCGCCTTGTAAGAGTCTGATATCCGAGTTTTCCTCTATTTTAAGGGCTGAATTCCACTTCGTCAGCTGGCCACCTTCGCGTCGAACGTAGGCAATTTCCTTGTTTGGGTTAAAGAGGGAAATGGTCTTAAGGACACTGGCTGGTTCCTTGTTCGAAAGAGCCAGGTAGCGCAGTTGTTTTAGCTTCAGTCCAGGAACTAAACGACGAGCAGCCTGTTCGACAGTCCGCTCCTCATTATTCGTGATGATGGTATCAATAAAGATCTCGAGTGCGTGCGGTGAACGTGTCGATAGTTCCGATATTTGAGATGGAGCAGCGACGAGTTTGCTTTCAGACTTCTTTCCTTTCTCCATCCACTTCTTCATGGAAGCAAAGTACGGATCCCCTTTCTCTGTACGTTCAGGGTGCGGCATCAGTGCAATCACATTGCCTTCTGGGTTACAGAGTCCGGCGATAGCGAAGAGTGAACCATTCGGAGTCACAATTGGATCTTCTGAGACATTGCCTTCAGCGTCGCAGTAGGAGAATGCGATTTGGTTCTTCTCCTTTAATTCTTTTATAACGTCTTTGTCCCTCGTCGTGAATCTGCCCTCGCCATGCGCCATCGGCATATGCATGGCACCTTTCCAGTTCGATGTTGCACAACGATCCTGAGCGCATGTCGGGGTGATCCAGACCCATTCATTCAGGAACCCAACCCCTTCGCCGCCAATGGTGTTGCGAGCCAAGCTCATGCGTAAACCCTGGTTCAAAGGGATCAAACCGCTCTCGACTAAAATCTGGGCACCGTTGCAGTTCCCTATCACCACCTTACCCTTGGCTGCCTCCAGCTTGATAAAATCAAGCAGTGGATCGCGGCCAGCGACCATGCCGGAGCGGCCGCGGTCTTCGTAGCTAAACCCTCCAGGAATAAAGTAGCCATCAATGTCTGTTAACTTCGACGTATCGTCATTCCAACGAAAAGGCACCGCTTCCATACCATTGCGGTTTATAGCGCGAATAGACTCTACTTCGCAGTTATTGCCGGGAAAGGAAACAACAACCACCTTGGGCTTCATGCCTCAATAATACACGAACTATATGGTCATGACTTCCTGCTCTTTCTTCTTTTTAGAATCTTCAATTTTCGTATTGGCCTCATCGACCAACTTTTGAAGTTGTGTCTGGAGGGTTTCACGGACGTCTTCGTCCTTCTCGTCCTTAAACTCCTGATGCGATTCCTGACGGCTGTGACGAATGGAGATCTTGGCTTCTTCCGCCAAAACGTTCACTTGCTTCACCAAATGCTCACGTCGCTCTTCGGTCATTTGCGGCAAAACAATGCGAATAACAGACCCATCGCTCGTTGGATTCGCACCCAAATCTGCTTTTTGGAGCGCCTGTTCGACCGCTTGTAACGTCCCCGGATCCCACGGTTGAACAACAATCGTGCGACCATCTTGCACGCTAATGCCAGCAAGGGTCATCAATTTCTGTCTACCGCCATACGCCTCCACATCCACATGTTCCACAAGTGCAGCATTCGCACGACCGGTTTGCAAGCGGGAGAATTCTGCATGCAAATGATCCAGAACTTTAGCGGCATCAGCCG
The DNA here is from genome assembly GCA_964643805.1 of uncultured Candidatus Peribacteria bacterium. GTDB lineage: Bacteria > Patescibacteriota > Gracilibacteria > Peribacterales > Peribacteraceae > CAZXUD01. Next base: position 6,141 of record CAZXUD010000031.1, read on the forward strand.
TGAATTTTTGGAGACGTGGGTCAGCCATAAAGAAAAAGTAGGGAGGTAATTACGAATGAATCAAGGTTCCAACATCTTCGCCTTTGGCCACTTTGAGCATGGCGCCCGGAGCATGAAGGTTGAAAACGCGAATCGGTAGCTTCTGTTCGCGACAGAGACTGAAGGCCGCTTGGTCCATCACTTGAAGATCTTTCTCAATCGCCTCTTGGTACGTCAGCGTCTTATATAACTTAGCGTCTTTGTGCTTTTGAGGATCTTTATCGTACACACCATCTACATCTGTAGCCTTCATCACTACATCACACGAAAGTTCCAGTGCTCGTAATGCTGCAGCAGAGTCTGTAGTGAAGTAAGGGTTACCGGTGCCACCTGCACAAATAACAATGCGTCCTTTCTCTAAGTGACGCAGCGCGCGGCGCATGAGGAATGGTTCGGCAAGCTGAGGCACATCGATGGCGCTACACACACGGGTGTGAGCACCAATCGATTCCAAAGCAGATTGAAGGCACACGCTGTTCATGATGGTGGCCAGCATGCCCATACCATCACTGGCCGTTCGCTCAATACCGCTATCGGTCGTGTCGCGGTACCGCCAAATATTTCCGCCACCAATCACCATCACAATCTCTATCCCCTGCTTGCTTACTTCGTTGATTTCAGTCGCGATTTTTGAAACGGTTGGGTAATCCAAACCGAATCGCTTGTCTCCGGCTAGTACTTGGCCAGAGAGCTTAAGCAATATGCGCTTATAAGTCGGCTTCGGCATCGCGCGGCAGTATAGCAGCATTGAGCGCGCAGGGAAGCCAATTTTATGGTAGAATGATCTAAAGTGTCCCCGTAGCTCAGTGGATAGAGCAGTGGGTTTCTAACCCATTGGCCGTAGGTTCGATTCCTACCGGGGATACCATTTTTGCTTATCGCACCGTTCCCCCCAGCTTTATAAGGAGAGAGGATGTCTGAGCAATTTCATCTTTCGTTGCAGAAACCAACGAAGATTTAGCCAAGGCTTCTGCGTTCTCAAGCGCATTTTCAAGCGCCTCTTTTCCCCCTTTTGCAATAGTGACAAAACTGACGCGTGCATCAGCGGCGTTTGATTCACGCTTTACCAAGCCAATTTTTTCCATAGGAGCAAGCAGCCGAGTAACACCCGAAGCGGTCAGACCAATGCTCTCAGCCAGGTCGATGCGACGCATCTTCTCTTCTTTCGATTGTGCCAATTGAAACAAGATCAAGAATTCTGTCAGTCCCAAACTACCGAGTTTACCGTCGAAACGGCGACTCATGATGGCTTGCACTGTGGCAACGTTTAAAAGAAGTTTGAGGGATGGAGTAATCATGGTTGTATGATACTTGATATGTAAAGTATCAGTCAATCAATTGCTTTAGAATTTTTGTTTCTCCCACAGTTCGAAGAACCTTCCCTTCTTCTCATACAACTCATCAAAAGTTCCCGACTCAATAATCTCACCGTTCTCCAATACTAAGATGCGGTCCATTTCCCGAATGGTGGTCAGACGGTGTGCAATAACAACGGCCGTAACTGTTTGAAAGAATTTGTGCAGCGAATCACGAATCTTCTCTTCGGACTCTAAATCCAAATGAGAAGTCGCTTCATCCATAAACAATACTTGCGGCTCCTTGAAGATTGCTCGAGCAATACCAACGCGCTGTTTTTCACCGCCCGAAAGTTTAATCCCCTTTTCACCAATCAAGGTCTCAATTCCCTCTGGCAGTTTATGCATAAAGTCTTGAACATGCGCAATTTCGAGCGATCGCTGCAGTAACGCTTCGTCATTGGCTTTCTCCATATTTGCGATGACAATGTTTTCTCGCAGAGAGAAATTGAAGACTTCCGTATCTTGAAGCACCACGGCAGTCTTGGTGAAGTACGACGACTTCTTAATGTCTTTCAGAGCCAAGCCATCAAACGTAATTTCCCCGCTGTAATCTTCATATTCTTTCAGAAGCAATTTGAATAAGGTTGATTTGCCAGCACCGGATACACCGACGATGCCAAGTTTTTCTCCGCGACGTATATCGAACGAGAGATTTTTAAGCACTTGATGGTTGCCATACGCGAATGAGATATTCTTTAAGTGAATTGTATTCCAGTCGTCTGGAGCATTCTGTTTATTGCTATCGTCATTGATTTTCACGGGCTCTTTCAAAATATCTATCATGCGCGAAATTCCATAGCGTGCGTCCATAAACTGCTGGGTGATGTCTGAAAATTCTTCAATCGCCACCCACAGACGCATGTAGTACTGAATGAAGAGAAACAGAAAACCCACTTCATATTTTCCGTTCGAGAGTCCCCAAATAATGGTAGCCAAACCAATAAAATGAAATGCATGGCCAATCATCGCTAAATAAATTTGACGTGACCGGTACCAGAAAATGCGGAGTTTTATTTTCTCAAACACTTTATCAATCCGTCGGCGAATGATTTCTAGGAGAGAGTCCCCCATGCCCAGCACGCTGACACTGCGAATGTTATTGATAGTCTCAAACGAAACACCGGCGAGTTTCTCTTCAGCAATATTAACGGCGTACGACGTACGTGCGGTCTTTCTGGTCAAGAAATAAGAAACAAACGTGTACGTTATAAAGAATACAATGATGATTGCGGAAATCGTTGCATCAACGAAACCGATGATGAATGTCATACCTATACAGTTCACTGCTATTTCCACGACGGCATTAATCCAAAGACGAGGAATTGCGTTAATGCCTTCTGCTCCTCGTTGAATGCGTTTCAGCTTATTCCCAGAATTTTCTTTCTCATGCCACTTACTATCTAAACGAAGTAAATGAGCGGTGGCCTCCACCTGTGAATCCAGTGCCATGCGTTCAGCGACTTGAAACGCAAAATACTTCGCAACATCTTTATTGATGGCTCGTACCAAAGTGGCCAATATCCAAATAAAAACAATCCACCAAATAGGCTCCAGCGAATCTCCTCTCTGGTACGTATTGAAAAAGTCGACAGTAGACGCAATTGCATACGCTGGGTACAACCAAGCGAGATCGCACGTGAGACGGAGAAAAGTCGCAAAAAGAAACTTGTATCGGTACGGATGCATCCAACGCAAAAGATCGCGTAGTAGTTCGCGATTGGAATACCCGATGTCAGTGTCATTATTCAGCATTTGAAAGAGGTCTAATTCTAGCGGTAAACGAGGCATTTGGCACTCAGGAACCACAGTTTTTTGAAGTGGAGTACCATCTTCCAAATTTTGTTGTTACACTTTGCTCATGAAAGTTACCTTCCTCCTCGGCTCCAAGGCCGACACTGAATTTACGGAAAAAATTAGTGGCATGCTGAAAGATGATTTTGATATTCCATCAGAAATCATCGTGGCATCGGCCCATAAAGTTCCAGAGAAAGTAATTGAGGTCATTGAAAAGCTCAATGCTGACCCACAACCACAGGTTATTATTAC
>CAZXUD010000032.1:0-9369 GCA_964643805.1 uncultured Candidatus Peribacteria bacterium
TTTGACATGCAGCAGCGCAATGCGTTGCCGACGGTTTCCAAGGTCGAACAAACATCGCAACTCCATGGTGATTTAAAAGTAGAAGTATCTGGCTCTGACCAAGTGACAGCAATTGCGGCGGGTAGTTACCGAGTGCCGATGCTTCAATTACTGATGACCGCGTCGTGCACCGCTGATGTAAAAATTGAAACGATTCATCTGCGTCGCCGTGGTTTAGGCGTGAACGCCGATATTGAAGGGCTGTATGCGACGAGTGGTAACGAACGCATCAGTCGTGCCACCGCTGTTTCTAATAAAGACGGTACGGTGGATCTTCGCCTCGATCGGTTCGTTATTCCCGCCTGCGAATCGCAGCGCGTTATTATCAGCGCAGATTTCGCAGCGGGTGCAGCGATTGCCGGTGAGCATCAAATTGTTTTAGAGGGAAGTAGTCCGGTGGTTGCACCGAATGCCACCGTCACCTTGTCTCAAGCACAGAAAACTACTGTTCGTCGAACGGCAGGGCAGTCGCGTGGACAACTGGTGGTTTCATATTTACCCGTCGTGAATCGCATTCAGTATGGAAAAAACCGCATCGTGTCACGTATTCGATTAGAGGCAGAAGGGGAGTCGAATCACCTGCTCCAGGCGATTCGCTTTACCAATCGTGGTTCAGCGCATGACGCACATTTAACAAATGTATATTTAGAATCGAGTGCAGGGGAACGACTTTCGAGTGCCGTTGCAAAAATGGATGGCGATAGCGTCTACATAACGCTTACAAAACCGTTGCTATTACAACGGGGTGAAAATAAGACATTTGTTCTTCGAGCAGATGTGAACGGAAGAGCGAAACATACCGTGCAATTTGTCATTGAAGAGCCCTCGGATGTGGTTGCTACAGCCACAAAACGGCTGCGGTAGCTAGGCGTTGATTTGTCGCGTTGTCAACGGTATTCATCGCGGAGCGCTGCGCAACAAACCCAAGCGTGGCAAACTATCTCTCGATGCGCCGAACTCCACTTTTGACTGTTGCAGGACTGATACTTTTGACTGCGTGCAAAGGATCTATTTCGGCATTGCCGGCGGAAGATGTTTTGCGTGAAGCAGCGAGCGTGGCAAGTACTCTTACCTCCGTCGCCTTTCATGGCACGGTGCAAGTGGAACAACAGAAAGATATGGTTGCTCAAGGCGACTTCAACGTAGAAGGACGCATGAGCGATGCCGGTGCAAACATCGCTTTAGCAATTGATGGAACCCTGACGATGGGGGGTGATGCACCCGTAGTGGCGAACGGTCAGTTCCAAGTAATTCTTGCGGGTAAGCAAAATACGTTCCTAAGGTTCGATAACCTCACCGTGTCCCCCGATGGCGCGTTCATTCAGCAAGCAATGCTGAATACACTCATCGGAACGTGGTGGCGTTTACCTGGTTCCGGTTCCACGGTCACCATCGCCAGCATTACACCGGATCCCGCGTTGATTCGTGCACAGTCACAAGTTGTGACTGTTACGAAAGATAATGGAATCACCACGCTGGATGGTGCAGATGTGTACCACTTTGGCGTCACGGTTGATCCTGAAAAATTACGGACGTATTTGAAACAGCTGGCAGAGGAGCGACAGGAACCCTACGACGAAGAAACGGTGGAAGCATTCATTGAACAAACCGTGATGACCGGACAATTGTGGATTGATGCTAACGATTATTATCTCCGCAAAGTGGAGTGGGAGGCGATTCAACAGGAAGACGGAAAAACGGTCGGACACTTCACCCTGGCTCTCACCTTTACGGACCAAAACGAAGCAGAGGCTGTCATTCCACCCGCTGAATCACAAGAATTTTCACCATTCCAATTCCTCCAGGCTGGTCAGCCTACCACGACACCGTTGCAAGAATTGCCTGCCGGATTGGATACTCAGAATTTAACGGAGGAGCAGCAAGAAGCGTTGATTGAAATGCTACTCCAGAAGTCAGTTCCTCCACCTACTGAGTAATGGATCCTACCACACCCGTTGACGGCATTACCTCGGCGCCTGCGGCTGCTGTGCCGCCGCCGGCTGCGGATCGGACTGTTATTGTCAAAGGCCGTATGAAGCGAATCATCATCATGTTTGTAGCCATACCGTACGTGCTCTTTGTGGTGTGGTGTTTCTTGCTTTTGTCATTACTGCCAAATTTTGAAGGGAACTACGCCGCGCTGATTCCGATTGGTATGCTTTCTGGATTCATTGGCGCACTCGTGTTACTGGGTATGGGCGCCTTTGTCTTCTTCCATATTCTCAAGAGCAAAGTGTACGGCACGCCGAAGATACTCAGTTACCTCCGATTAGGCTTATTTTTGCCGGGTATTGCGCTCGGTCTCTTCACGGCATTTGCCGTTGGCGGAGAACCAGCTTTGCGCATGCAAGTGATAGAGCCTGCTAGTGCTGAACAGTTGATTGCACCGTTGCCCGTAACACTCAGTTTAGAATTGGCAGCTGAATCGCTGAAGAATCACGGGAAGCAGCCTGTTGCCTACCGGTGGGATTTTGAGAATGATGGCGAACAGAACCAAGAGACGGTGACGCCAACGGTGACGGCAGTGTACGACCGCTCTGGCCTCTACACTGTTGCTGCGAAGATCCGATTGAGCGACGGTACGGAACGTTTGGTGACTATGCGTCTTGCGATTGCAAAGGAGGTGTTCCGCATGGAACCACCACTACCGGTTGTTGATGAGCCAGTTCGTTTCAGTGTGGCAAGTTTGGTGGATGACCCCGAACAAATTACCGAAGTTACTTGGGACTTTGATGGTGACGGCGAGGTTGATGAAACCGTCCAGACAGTGGACATTGTTCACACCTTCGCCAGCATCGGAACGTACAACGTAAAAGCAGTCGTCCTCCTTGCCACGCAGCAGCAGCTTTCGCTGCAGCGCGAGGTGGTGGTTGGCGAACCACAAGCGTTACCATTCCCCGTGCGCATTGTGACGGAGCCTGAGCGCTTAATTGGACCCGCTCCATTACTGACTGTTTTCAAAATAGAAACGGAGGAGCCCATTCGTTCGGTCAGTTGGGATTTTGCGGATGGCGAAGTGTTAGATGGTGAGCGCGTTGGCCACACCTTCTCTACGCGTGGCAATTATCCTGTTACAGTCGAAGTCCGCTCCGCCAGTGGAGAAACAGCGCTCCTCACGACGCTCGTGCGTGTGGTTCCAGAGTTGAGGGTTCCTGACCTCGCCTTAGACGGTACCCCGACAGTGAATATGTCACAGAAAGAAATACGAGGAGAGGTTCCACTAACCATCGACTTATCACCACGGTCCAGCCTGACGCCGATTGATTACTATTGGGAAGTGACTGGCGCTACTGAAGTTGGCTCAACCGAAGGTCGGCTCCAAGCAATCTTCCGTCGACCGGGCACGTATCAAATTGTTCTCTTGGCACAAGACCCAGCGGGCAGCGCCATGCGCTTGCCGTTGAGTGTGGTGGTCGAACCACCATCGTCGCTTGTCACACTCAAGATGATGCCAGAGGGTGGGGAAGCTCCACTGGAAGTGACGTTCGATGCGTCTGAGACATCGATACCAGATGAAGACATCTCTGGCTTCGAATGGTTCTTTGGTGACGTGGTAGGAGAAACACCTCGCCAAGGTGTGGCTGTGGTAAAGCATAAGTATGAAAAACCAGGCACATACACGGTGCGCCTGACCGCCCGAACCACGCAGGGTAATACGTATGAGACCACTAGAACCATTGTGGTGCGCACGCCGCTCTTAGACGCCTGTTTCACGGCTAGTCGCGTGGCGGGTGTGGCACCGCTGGGCGTCAGCTTTAGCTCGGCTTGTTCCACAGGCGAGTTCGCCAGTGTCTCTTGGGACTTTGACGATGGCGCTGTGACCGATGAGCCGAATCCAATTCACGTGTTTGAGGATCCAGGTACCTACGACGTTCGCCTAACTGTGAAAGATAGTGGTAGCGTGGAAAGCAGCCACACTGTTACTATTTCCGTCGAATGAAACGTCAAACCATGGTCCGCGTTGTGGCAATCCTTGGCATTCTCGCCATGTTATTTGGTGCCATTCTGCCAGGACTCACTTCCTTTTAGGCTTGAACGACTGACTCAAGAGGCAACGATGCTTGCGTCGTAAATGGTGCGTAGGCAGCGTCACCCATTTCTTGCTGCAAGAAATACGCAGCGGAGCCAATCATGGCGGCGTTGTCGGTGCAGTAGCGAAGTGAAGTAGAAACGCGCATCGGCAATTGAATTCTCTTTTGTACCATTGCGCGTAGTGAGGTGTTGGCCGAAACACCGCCGACCAAATGAACTTCTCTGGTTTCATCGTACGTTTCTAATGCTTGTTCAATTCGATCAACTAAGTGTCGGCAGATAGCTTGTTCGAAGGAGGCCGCGAGATCGGGAATACGATCTTGCCAATTTGCAGTATCGCGAATGGTGTACTTCAATGCAGTCTTCAAACCCGAGAAACTAAAATCGAGGGTGTCGGTGCCTGCTAATGGGTTAGAAAAGGCAAAAGCTTTTGCGTCTCCCGTCGTGGCCGCTTTCGCAAAACTTGGTCCACCAGGGTAAGGGAGTCCAAGCATGCTTGCACCTTTATCGAACGCTTCTCCAGCCGCGTCATCACGTGTGCGCGAAATTAATTTCCCTTTCGTATGCGACGTGCGGTACCACAAATCCGTGTGACCCCCGGACGCCGAGAGAGTGAGAATCGGGAATTGAATTTCATCAATCGGCTTTTCTGCGGTGAGCCAGGGTGAAGCTAAGTGACCAAGCGTGTGGTGCACGCCGATCAAAGGTTTTTTCCAAAGTGCGGCGAGTGCACGTGCGGTGGTTGTGCCTACTAATAAGGAGGTGAGGAGACCCGGTCCTCTGGTTACAGCAATCGCATCAATGTCACTGCTCTGTAATTTGCTTTCATGTAAGCAGGCGTGGATTACAGGAATCATCACTTCCAATTGCTTGCGAGCCGCTTCCTCAGGAATAACTCCGCCCGTCTCCGCAAACAGCTTTTCAGAGCTAGTAACCACATTACTAAGCACCTGCCGACCATCCAGAATGATGGCGGCGGAGGTTTCATCACACGATGATTCAATGGCAAATATGCGCATAAACGCGCCTATTGTTGCATAGTTGGATATTGATAAAAAGTCAAAAATATAGTATAATACTATAAAATGAAATACACACAAACAACGCCATCCAGGGATGCTCATGTAGCAGCGATTATCGTCGCTTTCATGATTGCGATGATTGCATCCGCTTTCTGGAGTTCTTTGTTAACGCGGTACTACATTCTTAAGTACCTCGCGAGTGTGACACCAATGGAAAGTGTTCTTGTTCCGCAATTAGCAGCGGTTCCCGATGTTGGACCGCCTCCCCAAACTATGGGAGAAGTTTTTGCTGAAAAAAACGTAGTGCAGCCTTTACTTGGGGCTCTCCTAAAAAATAATGACAAAACCATTCACCGGAGCGCTCCGACTGCTGTCGTAAAATCAGAACAACGTGCGCTTATGGAAGAGTGGCGTTTACAGAAGCGGTACGCCATTTCCATTCCAGCTATTGGTGTAAATGCGCCCGTCTATGTTCCCGCCCGGCAGTACTGGAATGTTCAGAACTGGAAAATGCTAGAAAAACAAATGCAGGCAGGGCTCACCTTAGGAGCGGTTGCGTATCCACACTCGGTCGGCGCTGGTGACGTCGGCAATTTGATTATTGCCGGTCACAGTAGTCCGCCGAATGAACAAGCAAAGAATAGTGATTACGGGCACCTTTTTGCCCGCATTCCAGAACTGAAAGTAGGCGATACTATCACGATTTTAGAAAACGGTTCCTACGTGGATTATGAAGTCTTTCAAACCGAACTCGTTTCGGAAAATGAAACAACCATTCTCGTGGAACAAGACGAGGACAGTCTGTTGAAACTCATTACCTGCTACCCGGTCGGAACCACGCGGGACAGGTGGGTCGTTACTGCCAAAAAGGTTGGCGAGGGGTAACGCATAGCTGTGGTTCCCCAGGTTTTCCGCCCAGTGCTTTCCTACTCCAAGTAGCGTGAAGGCACTGAGGCAGTGCTACAATGCTCGACGTGATTGAGTTTTTCCCAACCCGTCAGGTAGCCCTTGAACTCTTTGGGTTCGGCATTCATTGGTATGGAATTATGTACCTGTTGGCTTTCGTTATTGCGGCTTATTTGTTGCCGCATCTTCAGCAATACAGGAATCTGAATATTTCTAAGGATGAATGGTCGTCCATTATCGCGTGGGCAGTGGTTGGTGTTTTAGTTGGAGGAAGACTTGGCTACGTGTTCTTCTACGAACCAGGTTATTTCCTGTCGCACCCACAAGACATCATCGCGGTCTGGAAGGGTGGCATGGCTTCGCACGGCGGCTTTATCGGCGTTGCTTTGGCACTCCTGTGGGCTCTGCGGAAGCGAAAGAAAGATCTTCTCGCTATTGCGGACTTGGCCGTTGTGCCAGCGGCCATTGGCTTAGCATTCGGCCGCTTCGGTAACTTCATCAACTTAGAGCTCTACGGTACGGCCACAGCCCTGCCTTGGGGAATTACCATTCCAGGCTTAGAAGGTTTGTATCACCCCGTGCAGCTCTATGCCGTTGCGAAAGATTTATTGATCGCATCCATCTGCTTCTGGCATTTAAAATATGTGAAGCCTGTTATTACTGGGCAAACCTGTGCACTCTTCTTCATGTTGTACGGAGTACTCCGTTTCATCACGGAATATTTCCGATTTCAATCGTATCCATTGATTGATCTGGAGATTGCGCAAATCAGTCGTGGCCAATTGTTTACGATTCCAGTCTTCCTGTTTGGAGCGTTTCTGTGGCAGTGGCTGTGGCGCCGGTCCAAATCCGCGTGATGTAGGAACGGCGATGAAGCACGCACGGTCCATGTGATTGGATTGCTTCAATGTGCATCGGTGCGCCGTAGCCTTTATGACTATCGAATCCGTACTGCGGATGTTCCTTGGCGTACTCAATCATCAGTCGGTCGCGCGTGACTTTCGCAACGATGGATGCAGCGCTGATGCATGGTTCCGTTTGATCGCCACGAATGATGCTGGTGTGTGGATAATCGAACCAGAATTTATCATTCCCATCAATCAGCAGGTACGTCGGTTTCTTGGCTTCTGCAAGCGATGCAATCGCCATCTGCATGGCGTTTTCGTTCGCAAACAGAATGCCTTTGCTATCAATAACCTCCTGACTAACGATGCCAAAACCAAAGAAGCAATGTTGTTGAATCCATTCAAATGCTTCGTCGCGTTGCTCAGGACTGAGTTGCTTGCTGTCTTTTATCAGTCGATGTGGTTTCTCTGTGCCAAGAATACAAGCACCAGCAACCACCGGACCTGCAAGCGCCCCTCGGCCGGCTTCATCGACGCCGGCAATGATGGCGTTCTCACCCACGGAGAATTTCGCGGACGATGTCCTGCTCGTTCCAAGGTACCAGACCTTTCAACGTTTGACGGAGAGGATAGCTGCCCATGCCACACAGCAGCACGACGTCACCAGTCGTTGCTTGCTTCAGAATAAATTTGATGGCTTCTTTTCGGTCTTCCACTTTGTGTGCTTCGATTTTCGTTTGATCAACGCCCTTCCAAATTTCTTCGATAATCTTTTTCGGATCCTCGGTGTACGTTTCGTCATCCGTGATGACAACAACGTCTGCGAGGCGCGAACAAATAGCACCAATTTGTGGACGCTTCTCGCGCATGCGGTCGCCACAGCTGCCAGTCATCACCAAGAGGCGCTGCCCTGGCGTCATGGTGGCTCGCAAGGCTTCCATCGTCTTTACAAAGGCGTTCGGGGAGACGGTGAAGTCGACGTAGACACTAAAGTCCTGTCCCGCATCAATCTTTTCCATTCTTCCTGGGGCAGAACGGTAACTCTCAATTGCCTTTGAGCCCTGTACGAAGCCAATTCCAGCTGCCTCTGTGCAACAGAGGGCGCAGAGAGCATTCTCCAGATTAAAGAGGCCAGGAACGGTCAATTTCAGCTCAAAAGACTCGTCGCTATTGGTGCGGTGAACCGTGGCAGAGAGCGAATCACGTGTGCCCTCTAAATCAGTCATCCAATAGTGTGCACCAGAGTCAGCATTCTCCGGCTTTGATTTTCCATACGTGAATGTCTTGCTGCTTGGCACCGTTTGATAATCAACAAATGTTCGATCATCACGGTTCAGGACTTTCGTTCCTTGACCGTTCAGCATCTTAAAGAGAATTTTCTTATCCGCTTGGTACTGTTCCATCGTACCGTGGTAATCCAAGTGTTCCTCAGAGAGGTTCGTGATGGCAGCAACTTTCGGGTACGTAAAGTCTGTGCGGTGTTGCACTAAGCCGTGCGATGAGTATTCAATCACCGCATGTGTGCAGCCAGCATCAACTAATTTTTTAAGGAAGCGTTGAACAGCAAATGGAGAAGGGGAGGTGAGGCGCGTCTCATTCCACTCGACTTTATCTTGTACACGGAAGAATGCCGTGGAGAGCGCGCCAACATTTATTCCAGACTCATGAAGAATGTGAGCGACCATTCCCACGGTCGTTGTCTTTCCGTCCGTCCCAGTAATACCAATGACGGTCAGCTTACGAGCGGGGAATCCCGAAGCAGCCGCCGCTACAAAAGCCTTCGCAGCGTGGTAACCCAGCCGTACCGGATTCCGGTTGCCGATGGCACGTTTAAGAGCCTTGAGCACGTGCCTGTAGAATAGCACGGGCTTGCACCACATCCATTGCGATTTGCTCCCGCAAAGCCTCTGGAGAGGGGAAATCTTCCACATTTCGCAAGCGTTCGACCAATTCAATTTCTATGGTTTCTGGAACGGATTCCAAGGTTTCATCTATCACGTATGCCTCAAACGAGAGGCTATCTTGAAAGACGGGGCGTTCGCCGTAATGAATAGCCGCCATCAGTTGTTTACCGCTGAGGTTGACCCAACCAGCGTAAATTCCACCTTCAATGTCTTCTGGAATACTTTGGACCTCCAGGTTGATGGTAGGAAAGCCAAGGGGCTTGCCGCGACCAGAGCCGGAAACAACAGGGGCAATAAATCTCATTCCACGTGCTAGCGTACCATCTTTTGTTTACTATACGTGAGTGGAGAGGTGGCCGAGTGGTCGATGGCGACGGTCTTGAAAACCGTTAGACCCGTCAAGGGTCTCGAGGGTTCGAATCCCTCCCTCTCCGCCAGTAAGTCTTTTAATGTTAATTTATTCTTTATGAAGATAAAGTTTGCTCTCATCGTTGGCTGTTCAGCACTTATTGCAAGTTGCACTTACCTGCCAACACAAAGTGGGAAACAGCAAAGTACACATGATATTGAAGTTCGTTGCTGGAAAGACGAATATTTTATCGGAGCAGTTTCATCGCACCT
>CAZXUD010000033.1:0-8944 GCA_964643805.1 uncultured Candidatus Peribacteria bacterium
CAATTGTTTGCGAAGCGAGTGCTGTGCCAAAACCTATTAATGCGAACATGATAGATTGGCGTCCTTTTGTAATCTTGGCATCGTCACCAAGGCTCAAGAGCATCTGTGCACCACCCCAAATAACAAACAGAACGGAAAGTCCGGCGATGGTGTAGACTAACATATTTCCAATAATTGGTCCGAACGTCATCAACGCATTCTCTGGTCCACAACCACCTACAAAGGTACAAGCGGTATCCGCGCCATCAGCATGAGCGATCTGCATGAGACCTAGCATGACGAGTGGGACCAATGCTGCTTGTATGAAAAAGTTCATGTGAAGAAGATGCTGTTAAGAGTTGTCAGAATTAACGGCGCAAAAATCAAAATCAGTAACCCGATAATGGAGTTCACGATGTAATCTTTTCCGGTTGTCCGTTTGGAAGTGTCATCTTGCGAAATCATAATCATGATGCCGCCAGCTAGTCCCCAAAGGACACAAATACCAACTGCACAGTAGTAAGCCCAGCGTAACAATGGCTTTGCGTAGTTGTACCAAGTTTGCCAACCAGCCTCGATATTTACTTGGCCAGGACCATTGTTTTCAAAGTCTTCCAAAATAGGCACTACGTCTTGCTGCACCGCTGGGTCATTTCCTTGTGCCAAAACCTCGTGTACTGGCAACAGGAGCCCAAATGAGCTCGTAAACGTGAGGCTAAAGAGAAGGGGTATTTGTATTAATTTCATCATATTATTTTAGCACAAAACGGCTCTCCAAGCCAGTACCGTCAAATGGCGTTATCTTGCTTGCATAAGCCTAAATGGATACGTAGCATTGGCGAGCTCAAGCGGATGTAGCTCAGTTGGTAGAGCGTCGCCTTGCCATGGCGAAGGTCGCGGGTTCGAGCCCCGTCGTCCGCTCCAAATGATTCATGGAAGGCAAACCTAAAGGTTTTCCTTCCATGGACCATCCTTTCCATTAAGGGATCGCTCCAGACAGGCGAAGCCTGTCTTCGCGATAGCTTTTTGATATGCTTTCGTAGTGCTCTTTAAATAAGACGGCGAAGGCAAGCTTTGCTTGCCTGGAGTCGCACCTTTAAAAGGGAAAAGAGAGTCCATGAGAGAAAAACCGCTAGGTTTGTCTCTCATGAAATGCGGGATTAGTACAGTGGTAGTATGTAAGCTTCCCAAGCTTAAGACGCGGGTTCGATTCCCGTATCCCGCTCCACATTGATAGTGGTATCAATCTATTGAACCTCTACCGAATCTGTGACAGAAAATATCCCTTCAACGTTATATTTCTGCCAATGGTCAGTACTCAGCATTTCGATTGGTGTAACCATGCCTTGTGCACTCATCTGATCACCAACTTCCACCGTCGGAGCTATTTGTGAACTGAGAGCAAAGTTAAGAGCGTAGTATTCCCCCACCTCGGTACGAAGACCGGGCGTACATTCTTCGGTCGGTTCTTCGCCCTCTGCTACAAGACATACGTATTCACCAGAAAGCGAGGCGCGGTACGCTTGAATCTCAGAACCATCACCTTGTTTCTCCTTGTAGATCCAACTATTAAAAGCATAAAAACCACCGATGAGAATGAGGGCCGCTATTAAGAAGAATAAACCAATTTTTTTCATGTAGTAATCATACCACATCACAAACTTATACGTAGTACACTCAAGGCATGAAACTACGAAATTTCTTTGTCGGCCGCGCCATAGTGTTCTCTTTAATTATGATTGGAATTCTTATCTATATGATCATTCGGAGTTTACTTCAAATTCGCTAGCTGCTCCAAAATATACCTGGCCTTCAATCGATTGCGCGTAACGCCTTCAATGAGGGGTCGGAAACCCACCACATTTGTATCTAATTGAGCACTGAATATTTCTGCCATTACATCTGCATCAGAAATTTGTCCTGCTAATTTTTGAGTAATATTCATTTCTGGGATTAATTTTTCTATTGATGGAATCAACACTTTGTAAATCATTGCAGAACTTACCTGCCCCATCATGAGAAGAGTCATTTTTTGATCTTCCTCATCAGCTCTCTCCAATGCCAAACTCATTTGTTCTAAATTTGAATGATCAATACATTCTTGGCATAGCCGCTGCAGTATCTCTTTTTGACCCAAGTGTTTAGAGGGTACGAATTCGCTCATCAACTTCCTTCTGCCAGTAATAAGGCATTGAAGGCAAAAACCGCAGACCTTTTCTAATAAGCTGCTGTTCCGCGTATGTAAGTTTTCTGCCTAATTCTGGTGAAACGTACTTCTCAATTTCCACCGCATTACCTTCACCTTTAATAATTTTTTTGCCTCTATTAACAACAAAACTGTAACGCACAAAAAATAGACCGGGAACATCAAGAGGCCTTACTTCCTTTATCGTATTCTTCTGAATGTGTTCTTTCCTCTCCGCTTCTTCAGCAGCGATGAGGTCTCGTTCATGTTGTTGAGCTGCAGCTTTCTCCTCATCGACCTTTTGGCGCTTCTGCTTTTGCTCTTCACGGGCTTCTTGCACTACCACTTCAATTTCATCTTTCCAATACATAGTTACTGGTCGTCCATTTCTTCCTATAAGTACTTTTTGAATGGGTTTGATTCCTTTTTCTTTCATTTTCTTATGAACAACGTCAGCTAGTGTTCTTGGAATAAGAGAAGAATATCCCAAATGAATGGCAATTCTTTTTTGGCCGTTTTCTGTTTCTAGTTCCGTTCCCAAACCGACAATGTTCATATCATCTTCGAATTTAATTTCCTGAGCTGATCCAGGGATTGTCACATCATGAATCTTTTCATCAATTTCTTTCCTGTCATACAATACAACAGAAGCTGTTTTTGTTTTTTCGCCTGGTCGGTAATAAGCCTTAATTCCCTTAAGGGCTTTAAGACCTAATGAATCTGCATATGCCAACCATCTTTTAGGGTCTCGTACCTTGTCTAGGAGATACAAAGGCACATATACCGCTTCTATTTGTCGAACTATATTTTCATTTTCCGGATCCTTCACATTAATGATTACAATTCCATTGGGCGGTACATACTTACTTTCTTCTAATAGCGCATCAATTTCTGATCTTAAATAGCACGTTACGATTCTGCCTCTTGATACAACAGGATATGCAGGTCTCGCAGGTCTAATTTTGCTATTATAATTAAGCAGCGTCGTGATCGCATATTCTGTCAGTGGTAATTTTTGAGCTATGTATTTATAAACATCAACGTACTCGATGCCTTCAACGGTCGCAGTACCTTCTGCATTGAGAGTTTCAAATTTCTCAACAACAAGAGGGCTTTTGTTCTCCATGCTGCACACTTGTGTGGGGTCTTCTCCATTTAAAGCTAATGCCTGAGCAATGGTTAACGGCTTTTTATGCATTCTATTGTCACCTCGCCGACGGTTGTATGTTCCCCGTAAAGACCATTGAGTCTCAAAAACAAGTGAATGAGGCTTTGTTCTTCCCTGCTCATCTGTATGTGTACGACATGTTCGTCCTACACCCTGAATGACAATCATGGGACTAGTTGAAGCACGTGCCCATATTGCGGCGTTTGCTGGTTTAAAGTTCCAACCTTCCCCTAACTTATTTACGGTGATGATTAAATCAATTTTTTGTTCTACTAATGCTTGTTCCGCATCAGCAATCACAGCATCACCTTTTTTCCCTTTTGCCTCTCTACTTGTGACAATCTTTGATCGTAAACCCACTGCATCAGCTTGCAGCGCAAATTTATCGCATTCAGTAATATTTACGCAAAAAACAACGCCGTGAAGTGGATAATCTGTTTCTAATTGTTTTGCCCTGTATCTCTGCAGAGCCTCTGCATAAGCTTCTGTTAGTTTTCCGTAAACATTTTCTCGCCTCAATACATCAGCTTCCTCTTCCTCTGACAAATAGCCTTCAAAATCATCTGTCTCACAAGAAGCAGATACTTGGATAATCTTATATGGTACAAGAATTCCTGCTTTCACTAAATCTCCCTGTTTTTCTTCTGCAATAAGATGAGGAAAGTGATCTGCAACATCTTTATTTGCCAATGTTGGGGTTGCTGTAAAAGCAAGCTTAAGGGATTGGCGATTAGTAGTAGTTTCAAGATCTCTAAGAACATTTTCTTCGTAATTTTCTTCTTCAGCTGTTATTTCATCTTCAACTATCTCATCATCAATTGAATCGATACTTGTTTTCGTAGCATCACCTAATGCTCTGTGTGCTTCATCACAAATAATAAGATCGCATTGCTGAACTGCTTTCCTGTAGGTGCTGTCTCTTTTCATACGACTCATGTGACTTTGGTATGTCGCAATCGTTATTTGCTTATCAATATCATTCGATCCTGCACCGAGTAGACCAATTTCTGATTCGGACATTCCAACCATTTCAATAAATTCTTTCTTCGTATTGGAAAGAAGGTTTTGCCGAGGTACTAAAACTAATGTTTTCACACCAATAAGTTTCGTTATGACGCCAAAAAGTACGGTCTTTCCAGCACCGGTTGGCTGTTTGAATCTACCTTTAAAATCTTCTCCGCCTTCATGTTCTAAAAAACGAATCAATTCTGATACAGCACGTATCTGATTAAACCGCATTTGAAGTCCCGACTTATCTTCAATCATTAAATTCATACGAATATTTCTAATCATCCTTTGGCAAAGTTGAATCCGGGAAATTCTTTCAACAACCAAGTCCGTCTGTTCATGTTCGATATGCAAAAGCTTATTTTCTTGCTCAGCAAGTTTTGTTTCTGCTTGCCCAATGAGCTCATTCAAACCGTCTGCCATGTGAATTATATAATAGACTATAAATTTATTTAGTCAATTATGAGAATACTGCTTTTAATTGGCACATAAGCAAGCAATACTACGGTTATGGACACCTATTCCCTCCTCGACTTCGGCAACGGACAGCGATTGGAACAGTGGGGTCCTTTTACATTAGTCCGTCCAGATCCCACTGCACTTGGCTTACCTCTGACTCCAGATCTCTGGAAAAAGGCTGATGCCACTTTCGTTGGCGAGAAAGGGAAAGGTACCTGGAAGACTCGTTCCCAATTGCCGGAACAATGGCCCGTTCAATTCGATGACATTCAGATGTCCATCAAGCTTGCGCCTTATAAACACACCGGCGCTTTCCCCGAGCAACAACAGAATTGGCAGTGGGCACGTGCTCAGGCTGCAAAACCACAGCGCACACTTCACGTTCTTAACTTATTCGCTTACACCGGCGGCATGACAATGGCATTGGCGAAAGACGGTCACTTTATTACGCATGTTGATTCATCGAAGCCGAGTATTACGTGGGCAAAAGAGAATGCCGTTCTCAATGAGCTATCACAAGATCGTGTGCGGTGGATGTTGGATGATGTTCCCACCTTTGTTGCACGTGAACTGAAGCGCGGCAAACGATATGACGCCATCATTTTAGATCCACCCGCGTACGGTCACGGTTCCAAAGGAGGAACATGGCGTATGGAGCGCGACTTGGCCCCTCTTTTAGAAAATTGTGCTCGTATTCTTTCGGAACAACCTGCTTTCTTATTGCTGAATGGTTACGCGCAGCATGACACACCCGACAGTTTCCATAGATTGCTAACGGGAATCATTCGAACAAAGATTCCGAATAAAAAATGTAGCATTGAGACTGGAGATTTAACACTCACAGCAAAAGATGGGCGTACACTTTCTACAGGGACAGTCGCACGGTGCTCTTTTTAGTACGCTTGTGCGATTTCCTCTCTCGGAAACGCTAACCCGACAGCATCTTCAACGCCGTAGCGCGTCTTCACGATCAAGCTACCGCCATTCAGGTTGTAAGTGTCTTCAATAACATCAAGCATGGCGGATGTTACAATCACGCAGCCCATACTTTGGAAGCGAGTGTCGCGTGCGAACATTTCTATTTCTGATTTGTGTTCATGAATTCCATACGCGGTTCGCTCGTCATCTTTGTACATACGAAGAAAGCGTCCGGTTGGTCCGAAGGTCACACGATCACCTTTGATCTCGCGACTCTTCACCTCCCAGTCCCACTTCGGTGTCGTCGCGTTGTACGAACGACCGATGTAATACACGCCGCGACGTTGACCAGTGATGACCGGAAAACGCACGTAGCGTCCATCCGTATGAATTAAATACCCTTCGTTCGAAAGGGTATCAACCACAAAGCGATCACCGACGACCGGCGCCCAATCTTTCAACGATATTTGGAGTGCTGCCGGTGCTGCATTGAGGGCAGTCGAAGCAACCAAAATCGCGCCGATGAGGGACGAAGTGACACTGAACAAAGTGCAGCATTATACGCAAATGTAAAGTATTGTCAACATTCACTCTTTTGGCAATTCTGATGTGTTTATGGTGCGCCCGGCGGGATTTGAACCCACAACCTTCGGCTTCGGAGGCCGACACTCTATCCAGTTGAGCTACGGGCGCATAGAGCCCGGGTATCCTACGCACCGAGACCAAAGAACGCCACCGCGTTCGCGGTCGTTTGGCGGTCTACCTCTTCCAGCGGTATTCCCTTCACTTCCGCGACGCACTGAGCGACAAAGCGCACGAACGCCGGTTCGTTGCGCTTGCCGCGGTGCGGAATAGGGGCAAGGTACGGCGCATCAGTCTCTATCATCATTTGTTCCAAAGGACACGCTGCGATGGTGCGCCGAATTTCTTCTGACTTTGCGTACGTTGCAATGCCTGTGAATGAAAGCAGATGCCCGGAATTCACCAGCGACTCAACGTCTTCCCATTTTTCGGTGCAACAATGGATGACGAGATGCTGTGGAGCGACGACTTCAATGATTTTTTTCAGATCATCCACTGCATCACGACAGTGAACAACAAGCGGCAGGCCTAATTCCTTCCCGATGCGTAGTTGTTCCTCAAAAACACTGCGCTGAACATCGCGCGGTGAGTTGTCGTAGTGGTAATCGAGACCAATTTCACCGAGCGCCACTACTTTGGGTGATTGCTGGAGCATGCGCCTGAGTAAATCTCCATCACCCTCCTTCCAATCTTTCGCATTGTGCGGATGCACACCCACCGTGCAGAAGATCTGCTCGTATGAATCGGTTAATTGTATGCAGTCTTTCCCCTCTTGAAGAGAGTCTGCGATGGTGATCATCATATCGATGCCACTTTCCTCGGCACGCTGAAGGACTGCCTCGATATCTTTTGAAAATTGTTTGTCTGCTAGATGGCAATGAGAGTCGATCATGAGACTTTTTTCTGTCGTGGTGGTATTCCCCAAATAATCATGGCCGCTGTAATACAGCCAACCATGTTAGAAACTAAATCCCAACCCGTGTTCACGTAGCCACCCACATTCGTATTGGGAATAATGAGTGTCGCAACGAATTCAACTACCTCATTCAACGCACCTAACCCCATTCCAGCCAACACACATAACACCAGTACGCTGAATCGCGGTTGAACATCTACCAACACCGTTTTAAGTGTCTGCCAACACACCCAGGTGGCCATTCCGAAACCGTACGCATGAACCAGCTGATCATATTTCAACAAATCAGGAATCAGCCACATGCTATAGAAGACTGCTTTTGTGCCAGCATAAGGCCAACCTTCAGGAATGGGAGCAATGCCCCCAATCATATGCAACAATCCCCAGACGCTTAAGAACCAAACAAGTCCATTGGAGAGTGGTACATGTTCGTAAATAAACAGAATGACGATACCAATGATGGCAACCACACCGATGTAAAAAAGAAATTCCCAGTTATGCGTTTGCAACACGAAGAATGTCGCTAACACCAAATAAAGTGTGGTGAATAAGAACACTTTTCGCATCGGTACGGGGACAGGGAAGAGTTTCATTGGCGAGAGTATACAACTAACCGTCAATCAGATGCACCTTCTTTACTCTCGGCCATTTCTTCACTTCGGCTTCCCTCTTCCGTGCTTCCGAAAGAGTTTCAAATTTTTCATGGTACACAATCTTTATGGGGAGCCTGCTGCGAGTGTACTTCGCCCCCTTTCCATCGTTATGTTTTGCTTCTCTCTCTTTTAGATCTAAGCACGTGCCAGAATATAAGGAATCGTCGGCACAACGGGCGAGGTAGAAGTAGTGAGGCATAAGAAAAGTATAACCCTGAATCAGAATCAAAGAAGAAATCGCGAAGACTGGCTTTGCCAGTCTGGAGCGATACCTTTATAGGAAGGAGAGATCATGAGAGGAAACCTTGGTTTCCTTTCATGACTATTGGTGGGTCAGGTGGGGATCGAACCCACGGCCAATGCCTTAAAAGGGCACTGCTCTACCACTGAGCTACTGACCCAGGCCCCTATTGTGCGACAAAGCGAGTGAGATGCCAACAAAACATGTAAACTTACAGACATGAAAGTTGCCCTGGTCCATGAACTGCTCACTATAAAAGGAGGCGCTGAACGCGTCCTTCGTATATTGGCAGATATGTACCCGGAGGCACCCATCTACACATTGCTGTACGACGAAAAGAAAATGGGCGACTGGTTCCCTAAAGAAAGAGTTCGTGCTGCCCTCAAGCCCACCCGCGGCTTCAATCACCATAATTACCTCAGCAAATTCCCACCTGCGGTAGAGAGTTGGGATTTTTTTGAGTATGACGTGGTGATTTCCAGCTCGTCCGCGTTTGCTCACGGCATCATCACCAATGGAAAACCAAAACATCTCTGTTACGTTCACTCCCCTGCTCGTTATTTGTGGGATCGCACTCACGAAGTGTTGAACCGCGCCGCAAGCGGGCCGCTGGGCCCGCTGAGGCGCGCGTATTTAAGCCGCGTCTTCCATAAACTCCGTCAATGGGATGCGGAGGTGGCTGGTCGTCCAGATGTTTTGTTCGCTGCCTCGAAAGAAGTACAACGAAGAATTGAACTGTACTGGCGGCGCGCGAGTGACATTGTGTATCCACCTGTTGATGACTTCTTTCTTCAGGGGGATTTTACAGCGCAAGCAACACAACGGCCTGATTATT
>CAZXUD010000034.1:0-8878 GCA_964643805.1 uncultured Candidatus Peribacteria bacterium
GTTTCAACGGCCACAACTTCAGCATCTGGTCTGTCGGCTGCTGAGGAGAAAGAACAGCAACGGAAGCGCGAAAAACGTCGTCGTTATCGTCAGAATAAGCGCCGTCGTGAACTAGAAGAAAAAGCCACCCCTGTAACTGAACCAGTGGCAGTAGTAGAGCCGAAAGTTGAGCCTGTCGAAGCGACGACACCCGTCGTTGAACCGACTGTTGAGCCCACCGTAACGGAGGAGCCGACTGTCGAACCAGTTGTACCTCAACCAAAGGCACCAGCGAAGAAAACTAAACCCAAGCCCGTGGAACAAGATATTCAACCGGCCAGTGACGAAGACGTCACTTTCCTCATTAGCGCCGATAGTATTAGCGATACGAAGAAAACACCGAAGAAAAAGAAGAAGGCAGATGACGAGCAAAAAGCCTAGAGTGCACTAGCCACGCATCGTTGGCTTAAGTACTATTCAGCGCACTTGTGGCGAGATTAGCTCAGTTGGATCGAGGACCGCCTTGGCGGTCCGAGTAATAGAAAGAGAAAAGCTCTAACCAACACGCATTCTCGTTTAAACTCTTTACATCACAGTACACATGGCGAGATTAGCTCAGTTGGTTAGAGCGTCCGGTTGTGGTCCGGAAGGTCATGGGTTCGAACCCCATATCTCGCCCCAGACTTTATTGAATTGCTAGCTTGGTCTCAAATAACACACTTCCACTCCCCTCCCGTAAGCGGACGGCTTTTGCAGTAGACGTCGGGATCGTATCTTTCTGATCAAAGATAAAATTTCCGATGCCATAAAAGATTGGTTTTCCGTTATAGATCTCCATATCACTTTGAATATGACTATGCATACCGATGACAGCGTCAGCACCTGCGTCTATGAATGACCGTAGCAATGTACGATCATTTTCACTGACCAAGGCTGTGTATTCCTTGCCGTAGTGAAGGAAAACAACATCCATTTTTTCATCGGCTGATTTCTTAATATTTTCAATGGTGTCGTTGTATTGCCTTTCGGTAAAAGCGAGCGGCAAGCCTTCAATCGGATTCATCACGACCGTCAGAGGAAATATGCGGAAATTACTTTCTTCAAACATATATTCCAAGGCACCTTCATCCGCTTTTCGAATGAGATCTGAGGTGATCAATATGCCCGCTTCACTTTGATCAAACATGTGATTGTTTACCATTCCCCAATGTGTTGCCAGACCACTGAGCCCCTGCCACAGCGATAATTTATTGCAGAAGATAAACGGATTTTCATGCGGCACACATTCCTCTTTCAGTGGCCCCTCTAAATTAAGAACACGTACCCCTGGTCCACTCCAAAACTCTTCCAGATCTTTTGCTATCTTCGGCGTACGTGTGTTTCTGGTAACAGTGACATCTCCACCAAAGGCGACGTCATCGATACTCAATTTAGCATTTTTGTACCACGCCATTGACAAATGGCTGGTGGTCGTCGGTACGTTTTCTTCATGTAAGATCCGTGCCGAGTTTGTATGGAGCACGACCGATGGATTATAGAAGCCGTTGCGTTTTGCGAGCGTAGCCAACAGATACAGGCACTGTGGACAATCGCTTTGGCTCGGGTTATCGAACGCTGCAATAGCTTCCAAATCACTTGCGAAGAGTGCTTTCGCTGTGGCTTCATCTTTCTCATCGGCTTCATTTAAAGATAGATAGTGCGAGAAGTCGCTACTGACCACGAAGACTGCTCCTGCGTCATACAATGACTGGAATAAAGTGAGCAACTCAGCCTCAGACGCGCGCCATTGTTTTTGAGATAGGACCAACGGCAGCACTTTTGTGCCGGGTAAGTAATGAGCAATAAATGGCAAGACAGCGCCAATCCCATGCTCTTTCAGAAAGAGATCTGGCTCATTTGTTATGAATGCTTGCGCTGCTGTTTTTTCTACCGGTACATCCCCTCGTAATGTTCGAAAATTATGGTCGGTCGTGCAGAGAACTGTTGGGCATTGATAAAAATGATCGGGCGAGAGCAGCACGATCGTCGATGGCTTCTGTACGGTGAGCATTTTGATGCCTGAGGCAATACTTTCTGAGGCGGTCAGATGATGTGGAACAATCATGGCGCCCATCTCATAGGTGGGTGGAATGATGCGCTCATCGGCTGCATAAATGCCTTTCATGACCTCCTGCAGTGCATCCGCCGGTAATACAGGTGTAATGACTGCTTCCATTGTGGGAGGCCTGAAAAAAGGAGCCGCAGTGATTGCGGCCCCAATAACAGCTAGCCCAAGGACTATCTTTACTTTCATTTAGGGAACAGTGGAGCGTACCAAGAGTTTACCGTTGGCCAAGATGAAGCGGTTGTGTACTCATACGCCTGGTATGGATCATCACCCGTGTAGAAACGCTTTTGCCAGTCTTCATCGGTCAAGCGTGGACCGCCATAGGGCTCGGTGAATTCGTACTGTGAGTACGTGAGACCGACGGTGAGGCGTGGGCCGTTGACATCTTTTACAGCCACAAAGATGAGGTGTGGAACACCCACACCTTCGTAGAGAATACGGCGAGGATTCTGTATATCGCCTCCGGTGTGAACATCAGCAATGATGGCTGTACGTTTATCTTTTGCAGAAAGCACCACGCCTTCCACTGTTTCTGGTAGCGCTTCCGCAAGCTTGTCGATAATGCCAACGCGAATATTTTCCCAGTCACTGACACCTTCAATTTCATACGAGATGCAATCGGCGCCCATTTCATCTTTGCCGCGTACTTCTACCACTTTTTCATTGAGTGCAGCATTTTGTAATTCTTTCACGGTGTAGGCTTTTACATCTTCCAATGCCGCGATGTAACTTTCCAGGCGAGGCAGATTTCGTAAGGTCGTAAAGCCTTGTTCCTTCAGCCCAGCATTCGTACGTTCTGCGAGGTACGTGAGCCGATCATATACTTGAATTTGTGGCTCTATGAAGCCCTTTGGTGGGGGTGGCACTTTTCGGTCATCACAAGCGCCAGGGCCGCCTCCAAGCTCTGCAAACGATTGTTTAGCGTAGAGCAGCGTCGCATGACGGAGTTCTGTCCAGAAGCCAGCTGCCGTCATCAGTGTCTTTGCAGGCCACGTTTCCGATTGCATGAAGCGAGGGAGTGATTCTTTATTCTCATCTTGCCAACTGAACAATGATTTGATGGTCCACATCCAACCGTTGTACAAATTTTTCTGCCAGTAAGCATCATCCAGAGCAACTGACTCGGCAGTAAGCTCGGCCATGGCTTGTTCAATTGCTTCCTGCGTTTCGGGTTTGTAGAAATCGAGCGTAGGAATCTTGCTGCGCGCGTAATCGGAACCAAGCAGCGCCATCACTTCCAGTGATGAAGCCATCGGCGGTAATTTTTGCGTGTAGCCAGGCTTCACAGCTTCGTCACCCTGAGTCAGCTGGCCCGTCCAATACGAATCAATAATGAACTTACCACTAAAGAATCGCATGCCTTTCGTCTTGAGAAGTACATCCGCTGTTTGTTCCACTCCTACATCTTCATAACCAGCAGGCAAACTCTTTATTTTTGGCTGTCTGGCTTCTGTCAAAAATTTCATGATGGCTACTTCACGGTCAGTCGCAGATTTTGTGGTTTGAAGTGCCTGCAAGTAATCGACAGGCATAAGATCGTCACTTTCACCTACCAAGAAGTTGATAGCAGATTCCAACTGACTGTAGTCCTTCATCTGATCTGGATTTTCCGCCAGCAACTGTGAAGCTGCAAAAGCATACGTTGTGAGAGAAGGGCTCTTCACAAAGAATGGAATTTGCGAGAACCACATGACGCTGCGGAAGTACTGCCGACGCAACGAACTACTGGTGTAGTGACTGCGTGGCGTGAACTGAGTAAAATCGACTTTAAATTGTATCCCTGTAATTTCTCGATATTGCTCAAATTCTTCTTTAAACACCTCTGGTGTTGCGGTGCCAGCTGTTTTGTAAATAGCGGCGATATCCGCAAGTACCGCGGAAGCGCTCTCATCGTCCAACCCTAAACCTTCTACAAAAGTAGCCACTGCTTCCTCGCTATCAACATTCTTATCCTGCTCATTAAAATCTTGCTGCATCTCTGCTGGGTCTTGAACGACACCATTCTGATTAAGGTAGTCATCAGCGGCGAGTGGCGCTTGTGACGAAGAGAGCAATGCGTACGGTATTGCGAAATAATTTCGTACCTTCACCCATTTCTTCTTTTTATCACCAGAGGCTGACCCTGCTTTTTCATTCGCTTTCTCAAAGAACGTTTGCGACAGCGTTTTCAGAGCGGGGAAGAAGACTTCATTTTCCATCTCTTTCAACAGCTCCACGTAGAGCAAGTTGTACGAGTGCATGAAAATATCTGTGGAGAGGAAAATAGCGTTCTCTGGTCCGCGCTCTTTGTAGTCACTGCCACCATGTGGCCCAAGGACCGTATTGTAGAGACTAATAAATTCTCGGTAGCGCTCCGCATTGGAACCGCCCGCTGTCGTTGGACGAATGGAAGTATCTAATAAATTCTTCATCACAAATTTTTCCTTTGCTAACTGTGCGCGTTCTGCAGCACTAAAGGTAAAACCAAACGCTGTTTCCATTGCCTCAATATTCTTTGCTTCATCCAGCGAGAAATCTGCGGCGACACCATCCGCAATGCTGACATTGGTATCTCTGTAATCAACGCTGGCACCAAATGTTGCTTCTGCCGTCGACACACCGGAAACATCAGGATACGCACCCGACGGCGTTTGCTTTGGTGTGCAGCTGACAATCAGGACCGAAGCGAGGAGGAGCGATGAAAGAGATTTCATATGATGGAAAGGAAAGATGGACGCATCATATCAGTATTTGGTCATCAGCCCACGTTGAGAGTGCCGTGACTCCCCGCTCACGCTCGAAGACTAAATACCATAACCCCTTTTCTTACTTCTTGGCTTCTGGTAGACTTCCAGACAATGTCGGGTTTGCTTTGCATGCCCGCTTCTCCATCTGTATGTCCGAAGCAAAATACCGCACCCCTAAAGGCACCCACGACATCCTGCCAGAAGATCAGCGCTACATGACGTACATCAAGAAGGCCGTGCGTCACCGCGCTCGCCAAGCTGGTTTTAAACGGATTGAGACGCCGATCTTCGAAAATCGAGCCATCTTTGAACGCGGCATTGGGGCCCACACCGATATTGTGGAGAAGGAATTATTCCTAGTGAACGCTACGAACAAAGACAATGACGAAGCGGACTTCGCTCTCCGCCCAGAATTTACCGCGGGTGTTTGTCGGGCTTACGTTGAGCACGGCATGCAGCAATTGCCGCAGCCAGTGCAGCTGTATTCCATCGGACCGCTCTTCCGTCACGACCGTCCGCAGAAAGGCCGTTACCGACAGTTCAACCAATTTAATTTTGAAGTGATCGGTTTGAAAGATTCCAGTTTAGATGTACAGCTTATTCATGTGCTCACCAAGATTTTAAGTGATCTGCGTATTTACGATCGCCTGACACTGCAGATTAATAACATCGGCACCGGTGAAAACCGCCGCGCGTTTATGGCTGCCTTGAAGGACTTCTTCATTGGTAAGGAACGAAACTTGCCAGAGCTAGATCGCCAACGTTTGGAAACCAATCCATTCCGTCTGCTCGATTCTAAGGAGGAAGACACGCGCATTCTTTTGAAGAACGCTCCGACGCTCGAACAGTTTTTGGATGCCGACAGCCGTGAATACCACGAGACGATGTTGGAATACCTGGATGAACTTGGCATTAAGTACAACAAGAACCCCACGCTGGTTCGTGGGTTAGATTATTACAGCCAGACTGTCTTTGAATTCTGGGATGGCAATACTGGGGCACAGAATGCCGTTGGTGGCGGTGGTCGTTACGATGGCTTGATTGAGCTACTCGGCGGGCACCCAACCCCGGGCGTGGGCTTTGCGGGCGGTATGGAGCGCATCGTTTGGCACATGAAAGAAGCCGGCGTTCAAGCGCCTCACAAAGACCAGGTGGACGTGTTCGTGGCCCAGCTTGGGCCTGATGCTAAAAAGAAGTGTTTGAAGCTGATTGCCGATCTGCGCGACCTGGGTGTTCACACAGTTGGTGCGCTTGGTGAAGCGAGCTTAAAGAGTCAGCTGCGCTTGGCAGATAAGTTCGGTGCCCGTTTCACCCTGCTGCTCGGGCAGATGGAAGTGAAGGAAGGCAGCATCATTGTTCGCGACATGGCCGCTGGTAAGCAGAAGCAAATTAAATTTGATAAAGCGATTCCAGAAATCACCAAGCTGCTCGGTGAAAAGAACTTAGATACCTACACCGTTCGCGACCACTTACGAGACGAAGATTAAATATCGAGGTTCTTCACCGTCTTCGCGTGCGTCTGAATAAACTTTCGACGTGGGGCGACTTCGGAGCCCATCAACGTTGTGAAGATGGCATCAGCCTTTTCAGCGTCTTCCATGGTCACCTGTAACATAAGACGTTCTTTAGGATCCAACGTGGTATCCCACAATTGTTCTGGGTTCATTTCACCCAAACCTTTGTAACGCTGGACCGAGGCGCGGGCACCTTTCTTTTTCTCGGCCACTTCCTCCCCTTCTTCACCTTCCAATTCTTCCGTTGGCGCTTCTTCCGAGTCTTCATCTTCGACTTTTATATCTTCAGCCACACCCATTTCATTCAGGATGGCAACTTTTTCGGTGTCGCTGTAGGCATACCGAACATCTTTGCCCTTTTGAATTTTGTAGAGTGGTGGCTGCGCAATGTACAAGTGTCCTTGTTCCACCAATTCTTGGAAGTAGCGGAAGAATAACGTTAACAACAAGGTGCGGATGTGAGCACCGTCGACGTCAGCATCTGTCATGATGATAATGCGGTTGTAGCGGAGTCGGGAGAGATCTTTCACCTCACCAATGCCCATACCAAGAGCGATGATGAGTGCCTTAATTTCGTTGTTTGCCAACATTTTATCCAGTCGAGCCTGCTCGACGTTCAAAATTTTACCTTTCAACGGCAAGATGGCTTGGAACTCACGGTTGCGGCCTTGCTTGGCAGAACCACCAGCGGAGTCGCCCTCTACAATGAAGAGTTCGCATTCATCAGGGTTGCGGCTACTACAGTCGGCCAGCTTGCCTGGCAGCGTCATGCCTTCCAGTGCACCCTTACGAATGACGCTATCGCGAGCAGCGCGAGCAGCTAAGCGAGCACGCGCGGCGAGTAAGCATTTACCAACAATCAACTTCCCTTCTCCTGGGTTCTCTTCTAAGTATTGAGCGAGTTTTTCGTTTACTACTGTTTCCACTGCAGACTTCATTTCGGCATTACCCAACTTACCTTTCGTCTGACCTTCGAACTGTGGTTCGCGTAAGCGAACCGAAATGACAGCGGTGAGACCTTCGCGCACGTCGTCGGCGCTGAGGTTCTCCTCCTTCTCTTTCAGCATGCCCTGCGTGCGTGCGTACGCATTAATGGTGCGTGTCAGAGCTGACTTAAAGCCTGTCAGGTGATGACCACCTTCAATGGTATGAATATTGTTCGCAAAGCTCACCACGTTCTCTTGGAACGCTTGCGTGTATTGCAACGCTACTTCCACAAAGCCATCGTCGGTGTCTTTCTCAAACCAAATTGGGCTGCCGATGGCATCCTTCGATTGGTTAAGGTGAGAAACGTACGCAGAAATACCGCCTTCGAAGTGGAAACGGTACATGCGTGGTAATTTTAGATCTTCTTCTGGACGCTTCGAGCGTTCATCAATAATAGCCACCGTAATACCCCGTGTGAGGTACGACTGCTGACGCAAACGCGTCATGATGGTTTCTAAATTAAAAATGAGAGTGTCGAAGATTTGTTTGTCCGGCATGAATTGAATCCGTGTTCCCTGCTTGCTGGTTTTTTCACCCTTCTTCAACTTCGTTTGCGTAATACCGCGCTTGTATTCCTGTGAATACACCACACCATCACGGTAGACCTCCGCTTTCATCCAATCGCTCAACGCGTTTACAACGGAGGAGCCCACGCCGTGCAGACCGCCAGATACCTTGTAACCGCTTTCATCACCACCGAACTTACCGCCCGCGTGCAGCGTGGTAAGCACAATTTCGAGAGCTGGCTTTTTCAGTTTTGGGTGCAGGTCGACCGGAATACCACGACCGTTGTCTTCCACACTGACCGAACCATCATCGTGAAGCTTCACTAAAATTTCATCACAGTGACCGGCCATGGCTTCGTCGATGGAGTTATCGACAATTTCGTACACCAGGTGATGCAAACCACGCACATCGGTGGAACCGATGTACATACCAGGCCGTTTGCGGACAGGTTCCAAGCCTTCTAAAACTTGGATCTGCTCTGCACCATACGCATCTTTTTTAGGCATATTCTGGTGAATTTTAGAGGGAAAAACAACGACGCGCAATGGGCAATTCTGCTCTTTAAATAGCGATTATCTCCTAATTATTGCAAAGGAAAATAGTCATGAAATTGACTCGTAAAACCCAGTTATTTCTAGAGCGATTCTTGGAACAATAATCTCGATTATCTTGCCTTCAGATAGCGCTTCCCTTACCCTCTCACCGCTTTATGGCAATTCATGCACACAGAAAAGGCAGTGAAAGTAACGACTCGCTCTTCCAGCGTTGGAAGAAGCAGGTGCAACAAACAGGCATTTAAAAAACGCTCCGCGAGCGTGGCCACCACCAGCGCGCACGCAGCAAACGAATTGTCCGTATGCGCGCGTTGAAGCGTGAGCAATACCGGGATGAGAACCGCAAGAAGCAGTTCTATTCCAATATGTAACAACCAAAACGGTAAGGTTTTGACAGATTCCAAACGGAGTTCTAGCCTATTTTTATTAGTATGGAATCTCCAAATGCTCTGCAGGTACAAGCAACTGGACTGCTCGGTGGCAGAGCCGCTTTTGAGCAACGAC
>CAZXUD010000035.1:0-8868 GCA_964643805.1 uncultured Candidatus Peribacteria bacterium
CATGAGCTCTTGTCGTTCTGGTGGGACAGCTTGAAGATACTCCTTCACTGTTTTTGCCTTCGTTGCTTTGAACATGTTCATAAATTTTTCTGATTATAGCACACCAACAAGATGCCCGTGTTCACTCAGCACTCATGTATTGAAATACAATTTCCATTTTCGTCATCCGCATATTTTTTTAAGAGAATCAATCTATCAGATACAATCACCGACAATATGCGACTCACACGAGTAAACTTTTTTTACATAGCACTCGCTCTCTCAGGAATTATCATTGGCGTTTTCATAAGAAACCAAATTGCACTAGCAGCGCTTCGCTACCAATGCCCCGATGGAGTTGGTGGAAATCAAGCTGTGGCAGGGAGTACTTGTTTTTCCTATTACCCCACAGAATTGTCCTGGTCCAATGCTCAAACTTCATGTCAAAGCAAAGGAGGCGTGCTTGCAGCAATTCGTAGTCAAGAGGAAAACGATACGGTTTCATCTATTCGACACGACACCGAACCATGGCTGGGTGCATCCGACGACAACGCATTTATTACTGGTGCAAGTGAAGGAGAGTATTTCTGGGCAGATGATGCAATAAAATTTTGGACAGGAGGACAAGCTGGCTCTGCAGTAAATGGCGCATTCACATCGTGGAATGGTGGCGAACCAAATGCTGCTTTCGCGAATGAAGACTGCATACATCTTTATCGTAGTGGCGGTTGGAATGACGCAGCTTGTGCTGCCACTTTTTCATATGTTTGCCAATTTACAGCTGTGCTGAAGGAATACACAGACACCACAGAGACTGATGAAGCGGTGGAAGAAGAAGTTGTGGTTGCTCCGACAAATGGAGGTGGTGTTCGCTCCGCCACGTTGCAAAAGAGAATGTCCACAGCAATCTTGAATCGCGCTACGCCAACGCATGCTGCTCCTTCGAGCAAATCCAAAACTCAGAAGGTATCAGAGACTCCTGCCAAAATTGTTGTTACGGGCCCATCAACCAATTCCTTACAAGAGAGAACCTGCTCCCGTGTCATGAAGATTGTAAAGGATGATACGAAGATGTTAGAGCGTGTGAATATCCGCGTGCAAAACCGATTTGGGTTCTCGTGTCAGTAAGCTAGGCCACATTCGCTACACTAAGCTTCCTCTTTTATACTGTGCCTGTGACGTAAGTTATCATGGTCTAATTCGTCGTAGTCTTCATCAAATCTTCCTCTTCTGATTCCCCTTCCTGATTATGCAAAAAATCATCCCCTGTCTTTGGTTCAATGACAACGCGGAAGAAGCGGTGAAGCTGTACGCTTCAGCTTTTAAGAATGTCACGATTGGAACAACCACTCATTACGATGAAGAATCTGCCAAAGTTTCTGGTCAACCAGAGAGCTCAGTGCTGACGATTGATTTTGCTATCGATGGCTATGAATTTACAGCACTCAATGGCGGTCCTCTCTTCAAGTTGAACCCATCAATTTCGTTCATGCTCAATTTTGATCCTTCCAAAGATGATAAAGCGCGTGAACACCTTGATGCATTATGGGAGAAATTAGTGGAGGGTGGCGAAGTGCTGATGCCGTTACAGGAGTACCCCTTCAGTAAGCACTACGGATGGCTCAAGGATAAATTCGGCGTTTCTTGGCAGTTCATTCTGTCGAATCCTGAAGGCGAAGACCGACCATTCATTGTTCCTTCACTATTGTTTGTGGGAGATGTGTGTGGAAAGGCTGAGGAAGCGATCGATTTCTATGTATCAACATTCAAGAATTCAAAACGGGGGGCGACGAATCGCTACCCCAAAGGAATGGAGCCGGATAAAGAAGGCACACTCACCTTTGCCGATTTTACGCTGGAAGGTCAGTGGTTTGCAGCCATGGACAGCGCACAGGATCATAAATTCGCTTTCGGTGAAGCGACATCATTTGTGGTGAATTGCGAGACCCAGGCAGAACTTGATGCCTACTGGAATAAACTTTCTGCGGTAAAAGAATCAGAGCAATGTGGTTGGCTGAAAGATAAATTCGGCGTGTCATGGCAGATGGTTCCAACTGTTATGTACAAGATGATGGCAGATAAAGACCCGGAGAAAGCGAAACGAGTAATGCACGCCATGTTGCAAATGAAGAAGTTGGATATTGCTGGTCTCCAAGCAGCGTACGAGGGAAAGTAGTATGCTTCTTGTATGAACTCCAAAAATATCTTCAAAAGCATCGGCGCTGTCCTTGCCGGATTCCTGGCAGTAGTTGTTCTATCGGTGGTGACAGACTTGGTATTAGAAAAATTAGGGATTTTTCCACCGCCAAGTGAGATGGGCTTATTCGTGACGTGGATGCTCGCGCTCGCCTTTATATACCGCAGTGTTTATGCAGTTGTAGGTGGCTTCATTACCGCAAAATTGGCTCCTACTAGACCAATGTTCCACGTGAACATTTTAGGAATCCTTGGAACAATTGGAGGCATTGCTGGCGTATTCGCTGGGTGGAATCTTTCAGCTCATTGGTACCCAATCGCGCTTGCCGTAACTGCGTTCCCCTTAGTGTGGCTGGGCGGAAAGCTGAGTAAACGATAAATAAAACGGCGCACGTTTCCGTGCGCCGTAAGAATCACTTGGAAAACTTAGCGGAGCTGGCTGAATGTCGCAGACGCTTTGTCCTCTCTATCTGCCTTTAGGCGATAGATAATTTCTGCCATTTCACCGCGAGTCAATGTTTGGTCGAACCGCTTGATGCTAGTAGGAATAGCATGCAAATCAGAAAGACTCTGCACGTAAGGGCGGTACCAAAACTCTCCGGTCTCATTCGCTTTTACATCGATTGAGAAAATGTTGGAGATAATTTTGGCTGCTTCTACAAAGTTGATGGACTCCGCTGGGCGGTACGTACCATCTGGATATCCATTGATGATATCTCTGGTTTTCGCAAAACAAACTTCCGCTGCGTACCAAGAATCTCTTGGGACATCGGAGTAGAAGATTGTTTTAGAAGTGTCTGCAACTTCTGCCTTAATACAACCACTCAAGTTATTGGTGTCGACCAAGAAAGGGTTCACCATAAATTTCACGAACTCGGCGCGGTTGATGCGCGTCTCTGGTTTGTAGGTGCCATCAATGTATCCCTTGAGGACGTTCTGAGTACGCAAATACTCAACGCTTTCGAAATAAGTACTGTTCTCCGGAACATCACTAAAAGCCTTCTGCGAGAACGTTGTGTCCTCTGCAAGTGCTGTGCTACTAACTAAGATACTGCCGATGATGAGGCTAAGACCGAGATAAGGTTTGATATGTATTGGTGGAAAAGATAATTAGATCAGAGTTAGTAAAAGATAGCAAGTATTACCGCAATAAGTTTCTACAGCTTTAAGAGTATGGGAATGAATGAGAACGAACCACACCAACCCCATTTGTACATTGAACTTTTTTAAGTGGATACTATACTACCCCTACTCCCTATCCCTTTATTATGAGAGACGACTACAAGAAGAAAGCATTGGATGGAATAAAACGACTCGAAGGTTTGACAAAAAAAGTGCGCACCATGATTGAAGATGATGAGTACTGCGCTCATATTCTGGAAAATCTCCTCGCCATGCAGGGGCATGTAAAACATATACAAGGACAAGTTCTAGAGAGCCATCTCCATACATGTGCGAAGGATAAAATGAAAAAGGAGAAGGATTACGACGGCTTCATTGCGGAAATTATTCGCACCATCGGCCTTTCGAGCCGATAATTTTCATTTCTTACCATTCTTTTATTATGAATATGATGAACAATACTGGTTGGGACTTCGGTCTTGGCGCGCTATGGGGAATCCACATGCTCGCTGTTATCTTCTCTATTGTCGGCATTATTTTTCTCGTCATGTGGGCAGTCAAAGCACTGTCCAAAGAACAGCTTAAGATGTGGGGAATTGCCCTGGTGATTATTGGCATAGTGCTCTGTCTACTGACAGCTGCATTTCTTCCCTTCAAAACACATCGCCAATTTCAATATAGTCCAGAGACGGGATCCCCAGCAGATGCCATGGAAGAGATGATGGAGGAAATGATGGATGATGACGACGATGAAAGTGGCATGAACCATATGGGGATGGGTATGGGTATGGGTATGGATGACGATGACGCGATGGGTATGTCCATGAACGACATGTCTGCCATGCTTCAAGGTAAAACTGGCGATGCCTTCGATCAGGCATTTATTGAAGGAATGATACCGCACCATCAAGGTGCTATTGATATGGCTCGGGCCGCGTTACAATCTGCCAAGCACGATGAAATTAAACGTATGGCAGAAGCAATTATCACGACTCAACAGCAAGAAATAAACCAGATGCAGCAATGGCTAGATGATTGGGGTTACACGAATTAATGTGCAATGAGTGGGGAAACTTATACATGTCCTATGCACCCGGAAATCCGACAATCGGAGCCGGGTGCATGTTCAAAATGCGGCATGGCATTGGAGCCTTTAAGAGTGGCTCCACCCAAAACACGCACCCAATACACCTGTCCAATGCATCCGCAGATCATCCGAGATGCACCCGGCTCCTGCCCAATTTGCGGTATGGCACTGGAACCGATGACAGTGACGCGGGCAGAAGAAGCCAACCCTGAACTGACTGACATGAATCGACGGTTTTGGTTCGGAACCATCTTCACGGTACCTCTGGTATTGCTCGCAATGTCAGAGAGCGCTTTCGGAAATACTATCGGATCATTCCAGCCATGGATTGAATGTGTCCTCGCGACTCCTGTTGTGCTCTGGTGTGGTAGGCCGCTCCTTGAACGTGGATGGGCATCATTAAAAAATCGTTCGCTCAATATGTTCACACTGATTGCTCTGGGCGTCAGCGTGGCTTACCTGTACAGCCTTGTTGCTCTGTTGTTTCCAAGCATTTTTCCAGCCTCATTTCTTAATGAGCATGGTCAGGTAGGACGTTACTTCGAGGTTGCAGCGGTGATTACTGTTCTCGTCCTTCTGGGACAAGTCATGGAGCTTCGCGCACGAAGTCAGACTAGCAATGCTATCAAAGCGTTGCTGGAACTTGCCCCCAAGACCGCTCGTCTCATTCGGAATGATGGGACAGAGGTTGATGTGCCATTGGAGAACGTAATAAAGGGTGACAAACTGCGGGTGCGACCTGGTGAAAAAGTACCGGTCGATGGCATGATTCTTGAAGGCAGCAGCGCTATTGATGAATCCATGATTACGGGCGAATCCCTTCCAGTTGAAAAACATACCAACGATGCCGTTATCGGCGGGACGCTGAACGGCACCGGAGGATTTGTGATGCAAGCCGAAAAAGTAGGAAGTGATACACTACTGGCACACATTGTGCAGCTGGTTAGTGAAGCACAACGAAGTCGCGCACCTATTCAACGCCTTGCTGATACGGTTTCCGCTTACTTTGTGCCGGCCGTCGTTGCAATTGCAGCCGTCACGTTCATTGCGTGGTATTTCTACGGACCTCAACCATCGCTCGCGTATGCAACCATCAACGCTGTCTCTGTGCTCATTATCGCCTGTCCGTGTGCGCTTGGACTTGCAACTCCCATGTCAATCACGGTAGGTATTGGAAAGGCAGCCACACTTGGTGTGCTCATTAAAAATGCTGAAGTCCTTGAAACAATGGAAAGGGTGGACATGCTCGTGGTAGACAAGACGGGCACTCTCACGGAGGGGAAACCACATTTGGTTTCTATGAAAACGTTGAACGGTTCAATGGAGGCTGATGTTTTGCGATTGGCCGCGAGCATTGAGCGAGGCAGTGAACATCCGCTCGCTGCCGCCATTGTGGCGGGTGCACAGGCGAGAGGGATTGAACTGTCGAAGGTGACCGATTTTCAATCACTCACGGGTCGCGGTATCCAAGGGATAGTTGATGGCCAGAGTGTTGCCTTGGGGAACCAGCAACTCATCGATGAACTTGGAATCGATGCGGATGCTGTTTTCGAGGATGCTGAACAGTTGCGCCAGGATGGCCAGACAGTCATGTTCCTTGTTGTAGATAACAAATTGAAAGGTTTGCTTGGTGTTGCTGATCCCATCAAGGCATCCACACCAGAGGCGATTCGATTACTAGAGCAAGCAGGCGTTCAGGTGGTGATGCTGACCGGAGACAACCGCAGCACTGCACTAGCCGTTGCAAAGAAACTCGGAATCACGCAAGTGGAAGCGGGTGTGCTCCCTCAACGAAAAAATGAAGTGGTGAAGCGACTGCAGTCGGAAGGGCATACTGTAGCAATGGCCGGCGACGGTATAAATGACGCCCCGGCGCTAGCACAAGCGCACATAGGTATAGCGATGGGGACGGGCACAGATATAGCGATGCAAAGTGCAGGAATAACTCTTGTGAAAGGTGACCTTCGCGGCATAGTTCGTGCACGAAAGCTGAGCCGTGAAACAATGCGCAACATCCGACAAAATCTCTTTTTTGCGTTCAGCTATAATATGCTCGGCATACCGATTGCTGCGGGTGTGCTCTTCCCACTTTGGGGAATGTTGCTTAACCCCATGATTGCTGCAGCAGCTATGAGTTTCAGTTCCGTATCCGTCATAGGTAATTCTCTGAGGCTACGAAAACTGCATATGTAATACTGATGTGGACGCAGTGGTCCCAGCGATACAATTGTCCTGTATGCTATCAGTACTTTATTTTTTCGCATGAATCTCCTCCTCTCCCTCATCGACTTCATCATCCACATCGATGATCACTTGCAAGTGATCATCTCGACGTACGGCACCCTGACGTACGGCATTCTGTTTCTGATTGTCTTTTGCGAAACGGGCCTGGTGGTGACGCCGTTTTTACCCGGGGACTCCTTGATATTTGCTGCTGGCGCGTTCGCTGCCACCGGCGTGTTACGCATTGATTTCATCATTGTTTTATTGCTTGTGGCAGCCATTCTCGGCGATGCGGTGAATTATGCAGCGGGCCGCTTTTTCGGTCAGAAAGCATTTGAACGCGGCGGACGAATTTTTAAGCGTGCGTACTTAGAAAAAACTCAATCGTTCTACACACGGTACGGTGGTAAAACCATCATCATCGCTCGCTTCGTGCCAATTGTTCGTACGTTCGCCCCCTTTGTTGCTGGTGTCGGTGGTATGTCCTACCGAAAGTTTGCGATGTTCAATGTGACGGGTGCAATTTTGTGGGTGATCCCCTTCTCTTTAGCAGGGTATTTGTTCGGTAATGTTCCGGTGGTAAAAGACAATTTCTCGTTGGTTATTATCGCCATCATTTTGCTCTCATTGGCGCCTGCAATGTGGGAGTGGATAAAGCACCGACGGCAGAAGCATCAGCAAAACTAAGAATTGACCGAGGGGGATGTTTGCCCTCAAAATACTGCTAAAGTTGACTCTTAGAGTCTTGATTTCTTTGTAGTGTAGATGTATTAGAGAGCGTTGAAACTGCTAATTAAGAGCATTTTTTACCTGCCTTTAACCCATTGAATATGTCTGGTACTGGTTCCATCTCACAGGTCGTCGGCGCTGTCGTCGACTGCGCATTCCCTGCCGAGTCGGCAATGCCGGCGATTTATTCGGCACTCTCCGTGAACATCGGAGATAAACCACTGATCCTGGAAGTGCAGCAACACTTAGGTGGTGGCTTAGTCCGTGCAGTGGCGATGGGTTCCACCGACGGTTTAGTGCGCGGCACTGCTGTTGAAGATACTGGTGCACCAATTACCGTTGCCGTTGGTCAAGAAACACTCGGTCGCATGTGCAACGTGCTTGGCGATGCAATTGAC
Organism: uncultured Candidatus Peribacteria bacterium; assembly: GCA_964643805.1. Classification (GTDB taxonomy): domain Bacteria; phylum Patescibacteriota; class Gracilibacteria; order Peribacterales; family Peribacteraceae; genus CAZXUD01. Next base: position 7,735 of record CAZXUD010000035.1, read on the forward strand.
GGTATGCCTCAGGTGAAATCGAAAAAGAAGTATCCGATTCACCGGGCACCACCTTCCTTTACCGAGCTCTCAACCAAGACGGAGATTTTGGAAACGGGTATTAAGGTTATCGACCTCATCTGCCCCATTTTGAAAGGAGGCAAAGTCGGTCTCTTCGGTGGAGCCGGCGTGGGTAAAACCGTGATAGTGAAAGAATTAATTTACGCCGTTGCGACCTCGCACGGAGGCTTCTCCGTGTTCGCCGGAGTGGGTGAACGCAGCCGCGAAGGAAACGACCTGTATTACGAAATGAAAGAGTCGGGCGTTTTGGAAAAAACTTCCCTCGTTTTCGGTCAAATGAACGAGCCACCAGGACCACGTCTTCGCGTCGCTTTGACAGGTCTCGCCATGGCTGAATACTTCCGTGATGAGGAGCAGCGCGACGTGCTTTTGTTCATTGATAACATCTTCCGCTTCACCCAGGCCGGTGCCGAGCTTTCCGCTCTGCTAGGCCGTATTCCGTCTGCTGTGGGTTACCAACCAACCCTCGCAAACGAAATGGGTCAGGTGCAGGAACGCATCACTTCTACTAACAAAGGTTCCATTACGTCGGTGCAGGCTGTGTACGTTCCAGCGGACGACTTTACCGACCCAGCGCCTGCCACAACCTTCGCTCACTTAGACTCCACTATTGCGCTGACTCGTAGCTTGGCTGACTTGGGTATTTACCCCGCCGTGGATCCATTGGATTCTACGTCGACCATTATGACGGCGGAAATTGTTGGTGAAGAGCATTACAACACCGCTCGCTCCGTGCAGAAGGTACTGCAACGCTACAAAGAACTCCAAGACATTATTGCGATTCTTGGTATGGAAGAACTCTCCGAAGAAGATAAATTGACAGTGACACGCGCTCGTAAGATTCAGCGCTTCTTGAGTCAGCCATTCTTCGTGGCTGAAGTGTTCACCGGTATTCCGGGTAAATTCGTTTCTCGTGCGGACACTGTTCGTAGTTTTAAAGCAATTTTGGATGGTGAGATGGATGATGTCCCTGAACAAGCGTTCTACATGAAAGGTAGCATTGACGAAGTTCGAGCCTAATTTGTATGTTGCACCTCGAAATTATCACTCCAGACCGGGCCGTATACGAAGGTG
>CAZXUD010000036.1:0-8824 GCA_964643805.1 uncultured Candidatus Peribacteria bacterium
GTTTTCCAGGTTACAACCCGTACTGCAGATATCGACCCGGTCTCGAACCACTTCGTATTCAATCTCCTTCCAACCCGTTAGATCTTCTTCCACGAGGATCTGAGGAGATTCGACGAAAGCAACTTTGCACACATCCGTTAGCTCCGCTTCGTTCATTGCACGGCCGCTACCCTTACCACCTAATGCAAAGGCGCCACGGACAATAACGGGGTACCCAATGGATGCTGCTGCTTTCCTGGCTTCATCCACGCCCTTGCAGGCAAAGGAATTCGGGACGTCTACCCCAATCGATTTCAATTCAGCATTGAAGACGGCACGGTCTTCTGTCTTTTCAATACTGGCGACCGGCGTGCCGAGCACCGTCATATTATTTTTGGCTAATACACCGCGCTTCTCTAGTTCAATACCGCAGTTCAGGGCGGTTTGTCCGCCAAAGCTCAGCGCGATGGTATCCGGATGCTCTACCTCAATGACGCGCGTTACGAAGTCAGCAGACACAGGTACGAAGTAAACATTGTCTGCCAAGCCCCAGCTGGTTTGATTGGTTGCGATATTTGGATTCACTAACACAACACGAGCTCCTTCTTCTTTAAAGGCTTTAATGGCTTGGCTTCCTGAATAATCGAATTCTCCGGCTTCCCCGATCTTCAACGCACCAGAGCCGAGGAGCAAAATTGTCTTACCAGCAAAACGTCCAGACTTGGAAAAATCATCCCCTTGACCCTGATGGGCCTGCGGGGCGCCGGCGTCCGTCCGGTGATGCATCCCGGGAAGGCTACGCGAGTCGTCTGCGCAGGACAAGTGCTTTTTGTACGGTGTCAATTGTGGCGTACACAAGCGATTGGTACGCTTCCTTTGATGAAAAAAATCGCTCTCTTCACTCTGCTTACATTTTTGGCGGCGCCCATTGCTCTGGCAGAAACGCAGTTGGATTTTTTAATGGAAGACATCAAAGTGCTTGAGCAGCACATACAGGAAGATGGAACGAGTGAGACACACGTGGAATCAGAATCCGCGTACCAACAACAGACGTCATTGTTTCCCGCTGATGATGCCGCACCGACTCAAACAACAGGTGATGCGAGTCTCTTCGTATCTTTCACGATTGAGGGAGGTTCCGTTGTCGTCTTCGACGACGTACCACTCGACGCCTGGTTCGCAACCTTCGTCCGTTCCATGGCACAGTCGGGCATTATTGCCGGCTACCGTGACGCCACCGGTGTCTTGCTTGGCAAGTTTGGTCCAGCCGATAGTGTGACGATTGAGCAACTCGCAAAGATATCTGTAGAAGCTGCAGGAGTAGACCAATCCAAGTGTCCTGAGATTCCGAAGAATAAAGAAGCAACCGCCCGTTGGTCATCCACGTATATTTCTTGTGCGGAGTTTTTGGGTTGGAGCGTCTACAGCGATGCTACGGTTGATCCCTACCGAAATGCCAACCGCGCCGAAGTGGTCACGACCGTATTGCAAGCTTTCAATCGGCAATTCGAAATTGCCAGTGGCGATGTCTTTAAAGATGTCACCAGTACCATGGCCGCACGTTATGCCATAGAAACAGCTGCGCTAGACGGCATTGTGGCTGGTTACACAAATGCTGATGGGAGTGCGACAGGCTACTTTGGGCCGTTCGATAATGTGAACCGAGCCGAGACGGCAAAGATTGTCTCATTGGCGCTCAGTAAGTATAAAAAGTAGATGTGGTGCCGCCGCCCGGACTCGAACCGGGACGCCCTTTTACGAGCAAGGGATTTTAAGTCCCTCGTGTCTACCGTTCCACCACGGCGGCAAAGATCGGAAATAGAGTAAAGAAAATATACCCAATCGCATAGTCATTGGTCATCCAGTTCTTTCTGAAGACCAAAGACCTTAAATAGGTAACATTTGTGGGGCAAAGTCGGCTTCCTCGCGGTGCTCCTGTTCGCCGACTTTTAAGACGACGCCACTGACAGGGTCGACTTCATCCGCGGTAAGAATAAGACGACGTAACGTGGTTCCCACTGGTGTACAGGTCATCAGTGTGCCGACACGTTGATCGATTGGTTGATCGAGCACGTGGACGTTGGAAGGCTTCACTTCTTCTTTGTCGCGGATGATGTAGCGGTGTTCGTCACCGCCGTAGTACACAAAGTACTCATCTCCAATATCAAGGTTGTGGAGTCTCGCAAAAACATTTTTGTAGTCGCCCGGTGCCCATGGGTAATACGAGCTGTGTCCGGTCACGAAAAAGTTCCCGGCTTGGCCAGGTCGTGCTGTGCCAGGGTAGTGCACCACACCCATTTGCAAAGCGTCTTGAATGTCATGTTCAACTTGTTCCCAGTCCTCACTAAGCAACGCTTGGTACGAAGGTGTTACCAGTGGAACGTTGATGCCCAATTTAGGAATAATCAAACGATTTTCCGGTGGACCAACGGGTGGCAAAAAGCTGAGAAGGTTTCCATCTTCCCTTCCCGCAACGGAAAGAGAAGGGGAGCGGAGGAGTTTTTCTTTCAGAGTTGAATCCATCGTCAGCTGTTGCAACTTTGCATCTTGTGCGGCTTGAATCGGATCAATTTTCTCTTTGGCGATTGCCCAGAAGCTGCTGGCGTTCAGTGTTACAAAGAGCAGCAAAAAGATAGCAGCGAACGTTCCACCGAAGCGGACGGTGTCGAGCAAGAAGAGTGTCGTGCGGTTGTATTCCTTAGGTTTGCGATTTGGTCGAACGATCCACACTGGTTGAATCAAGAATTTTCCAAGCTTGGAAAGTTTTGTTCGTAGTGACTTTATAGAATCTTTTATGACTTCTGCACTACTGCGAGCACTCCATTCGTATTGAAGAACGCCTTCCTTTAAAAAGGCGTTGGTTGTCTGCATGGCAGACGAACGAACTTCACTCCAAATGTGTTGCACCGGTTCTGCCGCTTCCGTTTCATTGCTTTCAACCCACAGCGGAGCTGGCGGTTCTGTATACAAATTTTGTTCTAAGTTTTTGGCTCCATGCCGCGATTGTCTTGGCGTATCAATTGTGACCCATTCTCCCTCTGGAAGAATGATATTTCCCTCACCATCGATCTTTGCCAAATGGGAATCTAGGGACTCGTCCATGTATCAAAATAGTATAGCAGAAATTGCGGTAAAACGCATGGCTAAATAGCGTAGCGAAACCAGTGTTTCGGCGCCAGAAATAGGGCTCCTTTGGAACCCTAAATTTAGGACATTACACCACCACCAACCACCTCTTCCCCGCGATATAAAACCAGCGATTGGCCTGGTCCTTGGGGCGGCTGCTGCGAGTCGAATTGGAAGCTGAAAGTGCCACTCTCAGATCGGAATATTCCTGAGTGTCGGCTCGAAAGCGAACGCGTGCGGCACTCGAAACGCATGCCATCCTCTGGTTGCCACGACACCCAGCGAACATCTGTCAGTGGAACGCTGCCCACGTATTCGCTGCCTTGTTCGGCAACGACCAATTGGTTCTGCTCAATATTTTTTGCGACGACTTCCAGTGGCACTTGCAAACCGCCCACACCAATCCGTCGTTGTCCGATGGTGTAGAGCGGCAAGCCTTGGTGTTGCCCCACCACGGTGCCATCACGACGGACAATATCACCTGGCGACATGGCGTCTTTTAAATGTCTCTGCAAGAAGGCACGGGGCTCTTTTTCTGGGAAGAAGCACAGGTCCTGGCTTTCCTTGTACGTCTCGGCATCATACGGAACGCCGTAGCGTTCTGCTAAAGCAAAGACGTCCCGCTTTACCATGGTGCCAAGCGGGAAGGCGACATGTTGCAGCTGTTCTTGATTCAAGCCATAGAGATAGTAACTCTGATCTTTACTGCTATCGGTGGCTTCTAACAAAAGTCTTCGTTGCGTTCCATCTGGCAGAGTTTCCGACGCAATGCGTGCGTAGTGACCAGTTGCTAACTTCTCGCAGCCGAGTTCCTGAGCAAGCTCAATTAATTTTCCAAACTTCACGGTGCGGTTGCAGTTGATGCAAGGATTAAGAGTCCGACCATGACGGTGTTCTTCTAAGAAGCGATCGACTACTTCACGCTTGAAGTCTTCTTCCAAGTTCAAAATTTCTAAGGGAATTTTTAAATCAGCTGCCACTGTTCGCGCGCGGGACGCTGTCTGCGTGTTGCAGCATTTGCTCGGAAGGACTTGTGCCATGGCTGGTGCCAAGGGATCAGACCAAAGTGTGAAGCGCACGCCGATCAATTCGTGGCCTTGCTCATGCAAAATGTGAGCAACCACACTGGAATCCACTCCGCCGGACATTGCGACCAAAATACGCATAGGTGCATTTTATTGATTTGATGGTAAGGCAGCTAGCGATTGTGCGTCTAAGTTGATACACTTTGGCCCTATGACAAACCAACTCAGTGACTTCATTGCACAGGCTCGACAGAAGAATGTGGACCACGCCACCATTCGCATGGTGTTGATGTCCGCTGGCTGGAAAGAGAAAGACGTTGCGAAAGCTCTGATCGCTGAAGAATTAGATATACCTGTGCCACTACCTCCTGATGTAGGGGGAGCGCGAGAAGCGTTCTTCCACCTCCTAGCGTTTGCAGGTCTCTACACGTCGTTTGTTAGTCTCATTATTCTCTATTTCACGTACATTGAACGTCTGTTCCCCGATGCAGCGTTAGATCCAACCTATATTTACAACGACAATTTGAGCGGCATGCGTTGGTCAATGGCCGCGGTCATTGTGGCGTTCCCTTTGTATTTGTGGATTACACGATTGCTCGTGAAGGACATGGAAAGTCACCCTGAACGTTCGGTCAGCGGCATTCGTCGGTGGTTAACGTATCTCACCTTGTTCCTAGCTGCAGGCGCAATTCTGGGTGACCTTATCACGTTGATTTTCTACCTATTGGAAGGTGAGCTTTCCATCCGTTTCCTATTAAAGGTCCTCGTGGTCCTCGTCATGGCTGGCATGGTCTTTACGTACTACTTCCTATCGTTGCGAAACGAGCCCGATCATCCAATGATGAAGAAAATGCACCGTAGTTTCTTTTTCGCTGGCACGCTCGTTGCTGTTGTTGCGTTAGCATGGGGTGCATTCCTCATTGGTTCACCAATGAGTGAGCGTGACCGAAAATTTGACGACAAGCGTGTGGAAGATATGCGTGCTATAAGCAGTGAGATTCGTAATATTGTGTACGAAGGCATGCAGCCCGCACCTTCGGACAGTATTACGCCTAAACAGCCTGTTCCAGAAAACCTAGCGGAAGTAGTGGCGAAAGCCTACTACCAAAAGGTGAACATCACGGACCCTGAAACGGGGAACCCTTACGTATATGAAAAGGTTACTAATACACGGTACAACTTGTGTGCGGTGTTCTCCTTCGATCGCCAAGAGCAGTACGACATCTTCTGGAACCATCCAGCTGGTCAGCACTGCTACGAAATCGACGTCACAGAGCAGCCTCGGTACTAACTCCGATCCGCTTTTAAACTTTTTGGTACGCCTCCACGCGTAGCCTCATGATTGAAAAATTACGAACATTGGCGAAGGAGCATGCAGATTTGCAGCAACAACTGCAGGATCCGGCTATTTACAGTAATCCAAAAGAAATTGCGCGCATTGGAAAACGCATGGCGCAGCTTAAACCATTGATCGAATTATTAAATGAATACGATAAAGCTGAGCAGGCGATTGCCTTTGTGAAGGAGGCAGCAGGGGACCCAGAACTAAAAGCTATGGCAGAAGAAGAAGCGTCCGCTGCTCGTCAGCGAATTCCAGAGTTGGAGAACGCCATGAAAACATTCTTAATCCCCACCGACCCAGATGATGATAAGTGTGTCATCTTGGAAGTACGTGCAGGGACTGGCGGAGAGGAAGCAGGGTTATTTGCCGGCGAGTTGATGCGTATGTATCTTCGTTTTGCAGAACAGCAGGGCTGGAAAACCGAAATGATTTCTACCACCAGTGCTGATAGCGGCGGTATTAAGGAAGCGTCGTGCAAGATTGATGGCACTAGCGTTTACGGACAACTTAAATTTGAATCGGGAGTTCATCGCGTTCAGCGCATTCCTGAGACAGAAAATAAGGGACGAGTTCATACCTCAACAGCAACCGTAGCAATTTTGCCGGAAGCGGAGGAAGTTGATATTCAAATTCGACCTGAAGATTTAAGAATAGATACGTTCCGTGCCGGGGGTGCAGGCGGTCAGCACGTGAATAAAACGGATAGCGCGATTCGTATTACGCACATTCCTACGGGCGTGGTTTCTGAGTGTCAGTCGGAACGCAGTCAAGGTCGCAATAAAGATGTGGCAATGTCCGTTCTGCGCAGTCGCTTGTATGCAGCTGAGCAAGAACGGTTATCGAAAGAGCGGGGCGACATACGCTCTGGCCAAATTGGTTCCGGCGATCGTAGCGAAAAGATTCGCACCTATAACTTTCCTCAGGACCGAATTACAGATCACCGCATTGGCGAAAGCTTCTCCAATTTACCTGCCAGGATGGAAGGAGACATAGGGGATATCATTGAGGCTTTACGTATAAAGGATCAGGAAATGAAGCTGAATTCGGCTACAGCTACAGAATAAGACCAATAACATACTCTTGCTTTTTGTCTATTTTTCAGTAGAATGTTGCGGCTATGAAAAGGGCTGAGATGTCTGACGGCTTCGAGGGGACTACGTCTCCTTCTTTGCAGAATCAGAAGGAAAGATTAAAACAGATTGAGTTAGCTCAGCAGCTGAAGATGTGTCGAACAATTGCTGCCATTATGGATCCAGCTGGAAACCAGCCATATAATATGCGCGTAGTAAATGGTCAACTTGTTCCTGCTTCAACCTTACGTAAGCCAGAAGAATTAGAAAGAAAGACTGCTTAAGCTCGTAAGTCTTTCATAGCAGAAATTCTTTGGCTGATTAGTTTTGTTGTACCAATATCATTTCTGAAACGCACTGGTCCTTTAACTTGTTCGCAGAGCGACTGGGCAATTTTCTCTGCTTCTTCAATGGTATCGGCAATACCAACAATGCCAGCCGTGCGTGAACCACCAAGTCGCAACGTGCCGTCGTCATTTTCGGCAATGTCGCCAAAGTAGAGACGAGCGTTCGCAGGCATATCTGGGAAGGTAACAGTTTCACCTCGTTGGTCTTTATTCTTTGGGTAGCCTTCTGGTGTGATGTATTTGCAGACCGTTGCCTTCTTTTCGAAGCGAACCAAATTATCGGTGAGCTCACCGATAATGATTGCCTGACAGATAGCGACAAAATCTGAAGAGAGCAGCGGCAGGATGTTTAAGGCTTCAGGATCACCTAAGCGAGCATTGTATTCAATCAGGCGAACACCGTCCTTCACGGCAATGAAACCGCCGTACAAGAAACCTTTGTATGGCTCGCCACATTCCTTTTGCAAAGCTTCTGCCACGCGCATATTAATCTCATGTGCAGCGGCCAGATCTTCTTTGGTCAGGAAGGGGAGTGAATGGTCAGCGTCACTGTAGGTACCCATACCGCCGGTGTTCGGACCGGCATCACCTTCGTAGGCACGTTTGTGATCTTGAATAGCTGGTGTATCCACTACTTGCGTGCCGGAGACAAAGCTTATCAGGCTGAATTCAATACCGATCAATTTTTCTTCCAATACGACTTGGCCACCTTCTTCAATGCACTCTTCAGCGTAGGCAACCCCTTCATCAATTGTGGAGAGGTGTTCACCGCTGATCTTTACCCCTTTGCCTCCCTTGAGGCCGTCATACTTCACCACGTAATTACCTTCCAAATCATTTTCGATGTAAGTACGAATGTCCGCTGCGTCTTTGCTCGTAAATACACGATATTTGGGTGACACATCAATGTCGTATTTTGTTAAGAGCTGACGGGTGAATCCTTTACTGGACTCAATTCGTGCCAACGACTTTTTAGGTGCTACCGATGGAATGCCGATGGTTTCTAAAGCATCAGCCAGGCCAGAACCAATGGGGTCATCTGGTCCAATGACGGCAAAGTCGACTTTCGACTTTTTGGCTAAGGCAAGGACTGCATCGAAATCCATGATGTCCATAACGTGCTGTTCTTTCGCTAATTTTCGTATGCCAGGGTTTCGACTGGGGCTGATGGCAATGATCTCTGGCTTCTGAGGGCTCCGTGAGAGCGCATCTGCAATCGCATGCCCGCGTGCCGAGCTAGTGACGAGCAGCACGCGCATGTTTATACCAGGGAAAGTAATTTCCCTTCCTGCTCTTCCGTATCCATATCTTCGTTTGATTCAAAGGCGGAACGTGTTGAGTTCCGACCGCTACCCAATTGCTTCAGTAACTTTGGCGTTACTTCTGGCGTTGGGTACTTGCCGGTAAAACAACCTTCGCTGAAGTGGCGGATCTTTTTGTTACCGTAACGAATGCACTTCCGAAGATCTTCAATGGTGCCGTAGAAAAGTTTATCAGCTCCGATGAATTTACGAATTTCTTCAATCGAGTGATCGGCGGCAATTAATTCTTGGTGGGTTGGCAAATCAATGCCATAAGGATCCGGCGAAACAATCGGCGGAGCGGCTGACGCAAAGTAGACATTGCGAGCGCCGGCTTCACGCACGAGCTCAACGATCTTCTTACTGGTATTGCCACGAACAATGGAGTCATCCACCAGCAATACATCTTTATCTTTAAATTCAAGACCGTGTTGTTGAATGAATTTTCCAATATTGGTCAAAACCCAAAAAGAATATTCTATTTCCTCACTTGGAGTTATACCTTCTTGTTTGTAGATATTAATATTTAATTCTTTTAATGCATTTGTAATTAGAAAGATAATTCCGGGGGAATCCTGAATCACAGAAAATTTTATTTCCCAGACATACACCCAATCCATTGGATGGATCGGTG
>CAZXUD010000037.1:0-8546 GCA_964643805.1 uncultured Candidatus Peribacteria bacterium
TCATCCTTCACGCGGTGTCGCTCCGTCAGGCTTGCGCCCATTGCGGAAGATTCCTCACTGCTGCCTCCCGTAGGAGTATGGGCCGTGTCTCAGTCCCATTCTGACTGGTCGTCCTCTCAGACCAGTTACCCGTCATAGTCTTGGTAAGCCGTTACCTTACCAACTAACTGATAGGCCGCAGGCCCCTCCCAGACCGCAAAAGCTTTACCCTTGCGGGACCATCCGGTATTAATCCACCTTTCGGTGGGTTATCCCTGAGTCTGGGGCGGGTTCCAACGTGTTACTCAGCCGTTCGCCGTGGGTCTAAACCCACTCGACTTGCATGTGTTAGGCGCACCGCTAGCGTTCACTCTGAGCCAGGATCAAACTCTTCAAAAAAGAGAGTTTAACCACTCATAGTGGCTAGTTTATAGTTTCAAATTTACAAATTTTAAATGTCTAACCCGTTGTAAAACGGGAAGACGAGAACTTCTCTACTCGACGATAGTGTGAATGACCACAGTGCCTCACCCTGAGTCTGGCGTAACCGCATCGAAGAGTGAGAGGGCAAAAAAATCGCGCTCACGCACAGGGGGCGCGAACGCCGACGTGCAACATAGAGCCTGCCAATTTTAGTTAGATTAGCGCTCTGGTCAAGGAAAACCTTAGAGTTTTGCGTTGTAAACCGTCTCAATCCAAAAATGCAGTTGGATGAGGCGCGAGATCAATTGGAGCGCGTATTCTTCACCCGTTTGGTGTTTCTTCAGCACCGCACGGATTGCATCCACATCGAAGTATTGTGCGAGGAATGGACTCTCCACCATTTCTTCACCTAAAACTGCACATTCAGTCCGCAGCCACTTGGCAAGTGGTGGAAAAAACGAAGATTTTTTCAGGCTGAAAACATGCGGTGGGAGCAAGGGGCGGTACGTCTTCTTTAAAAGAACTTTTGTATCGAAAAAATTTACGTGCCAGCTGGCAGGCGTTGCATGCGAGGCAGCAATAACAAATGGATCGAGAAATGGCACTCTGCACTCCAGACCGCTGGCCATAGTTGTTGCATCGGCGAGACGCAGTGCTTCATCAACCAGCCATGTGTGGCGTTCACATTCCATAAATTTTCGAACGGGATCCTTCTGACTGGTTTCAAAATAAGGTGCGAGTAATTTTCGAACAGCGTTGCCGTCAAACCAGTTGCCGCGTGCAATCGACAAAACCTCGGTACTTGGTTGCGCCATGAATCGCTCGGCAAAGGCAACATCGTGCGGGGAGAGCGCGAAGACATCTGCTGAGTAACCGCTACTACGGCCGATTAAGCTCCGCAGACTTGGTGGTAGCCAGCGCATGGTATTTAAAATATGCGCTGCTCTGTAACGGTGCGAGCCACCGAAGAGTTCGTCACCACCAGCACCAGTCAGCACTACATCTACTGACTGCTTCGCCGCCTTCGCAAGAACGTACCATGCGACCGCTGTCGGGTTTGCATTGGCTTGGTCCAGTGCGCGGGCAGTATCGCGATAAGCATCTCTGTAAGCGGTTGCGGTTAGTTCAACTTCCTGATGTTGAGTTCCATAGTGCTTCGCAGTCTGAACCGCCAAATCGGCGTCCATATTGAAACGCTGTTCACCCGGCTCGCCTGGCATAGCGAATCGAACAGTGAAGGTTCGCGCTGGCGAGGTTGTCGCCTGACTCATGTGGTGAAGCAAAATAGAAGAATCCATCCCACCACTGAGGAATAGCCCGACCGGGCGATCTGCAATGAGATGCGCGGTTGTCGCTTCTTGCATTAAAGCGGGGAACTCACGCATAAATTCATTTCGATTTTCGTAGTGGGGCAGGCGTGTAACATCAAGTTTTGGTTCCACGATTTGTTCCTTACGAATACCGGCGCGCCACGTTATGACAGCGCCAGGCCGGACCGATTCGATACCCTTATATAAGGTGAGTGGTCCAGGGATGTATTGCAGCCTCATATAAAGAGAGAGCGCTTCCTCATTGATCATTGGCTTTGCTGGCATAGCCATACTTAACGCTCTCGTCTCCGAAGCGAAGTGCAATTGGCCCCCAATCTCAGCGAGATAGAGCGGCTTTATGCCGCTCGCATCGCGCGCTAAAAACCAGGTTTGATTCCGTGTGTCATAGATTCCAAAGGCGAACATGCCGCGCAAGCGATCCACAAATTTTACGCCGTATTTTTCATATAATTTTATGAGAACTTCGGTATCAGTATTGGTTCTACATTTAAAACCTTCACGTTCACGTAGCTCTTTAAAGTTGAAGATTTCACCGTTGTAGACAATCACCACCGTCTTCTCGTCGTTCCACATTGGCTGATTTCCTTCGGGTCGGGGGTCCAAGATTGCGAGCCGAGCATGCCCAAGAGAAATGCCATTACCTACGTATACGGCATTACCGTCAGGGCCGCGGTGCACAAGGGCTGCGGTCATTTTCTCTATAGTTCCCCGATTTTCTCCGGCAAAGCCGGTAATACCACACATACTTCTATTATATTATCCCCACATGCATATTGCCTATTGCACCAACGTGCGATTACCAAGCGAGCGTGCCCACGGGCACCAAATTGCCCAGGTATGCGATGCGCTGGCAAAGCTGGGTCATACAGTCACAATCTTCGCACCAGTACGAGCGAATACGATCACCGAAAATTACCACCAGTACTACAAGGCAGAGAAGGGGGTATCGATTGAGTATGTGAAAGGTTTTGACGCACCACACTTCGCGAAGCGATTTTTCTCACTTGGATTTTTAGGTCTCCTCATTAGCAATGCAACGCTCAGAAAAAACATTTCAGTTGCGCTCAAATCCAGAAACTTTGATGCCATCTACACGCGCACACCAGCGCTCATGTCATCTTTGTTAAAAACCAGTGTTCCCATTATTTTGGAATTACACCAATTGCCGCGCTGGTCGCGACGAATTTTTGTGCGGCACTGCAATCAATGTCGGACTGTTGTATGCCTTACATCTATCATGAAAGAGACACTTCGTTCATGGGGTATAGATGAGAAAAAATTAACCGTAGAGCCTGATGGAGTCGATTTGGCGCGTTTTGCGTCAATGCATATAACCACAGCCGCACGCGCTCATTTCAACCTCACTACTTCCAGAACAGTGGTCGGGTATGTTGGAAGATTGAAAACCTTAGGGATGGAAAAGGCGTCGCTGATTTACTCCGTGCACTTTCTACTTTGAGAGAAACAAAAAAATTCTTTGGTCTGATTGTTGGTGGACCAGAGTCCGATGTTCGTGAGTACAAAGAACTTGCTGCATCACTTCATCTCACCTCTGAAGATGTACTTTTCACCGGACCCATTGAATCGAACCGTGTGCCAATTGCACTGGCCGCATGTGATGTGGTCACGATGCCTTTTCCAAGTCTGCCACATTACCGTACCAACATGTCGCCGCTCAAAATGTTTGAGTACATGGCAGCAGGTAAACCAATTATCACATCTGATTTGCCACCCATCCGCGATGTTCTCGCCGAAGAGACTGCAGTCTTTTACCCACCCAATGATATTTCAAAATTAGCGGATGCTATTCAATGGAGTGCCGACCATTCAACCGAAGTGCAAGCGCGAGCAACGCGAGCGCAGGCACTGGTGGTAAGGTACGACTGGACGAAGCGCATGGAGCGTGTGCTGCAGGCCGCTACAAATGGCTAATTTCGCAGCCAATCCGCTTTCTTTAAATCATTCTTCCTGCCAAAATCTCGGGGTTCTATGGCGATGCAGGAACTTTCCACTGTGCGCAGAATTATACGAATGCTGACGCTGGCGAATATTCACCCAGCGTATTTTTTAATTCCCATCGTCTTATCACTTATTGCGGCAATTTTTGAAGGTATCAGTTTGGGATTACTAGTCCCCATGTTGAATGGATTTTTGCAGGGGGATTACACCTTTGTGAAAACGACGCCGATCCTTTCTACTTTCTTGCAGTACTTACCAAGTAGTTTCATTGATCGTGATCGTTCACTCTTTATAACACTGGCTGTTATTTTTGTGACATCCGTCGTCTTCAAAAATATTTTCAAATACATTTCGGGACTCACCCTTTCTTATGGCTCTATGAGAGCCCTCCACCATTTGCGAAAGCGGATGTTCGAACGGTACTTAAGTTTTGGGAAACTGTATTTTGATACAACAAGCGTTGGTCAGCACACCAGTGTTCTAACAGACCTAACCAATGAAGCATTTACGCCATTAGCGCGTATCAACGTCACTATTAACGCGCTGTTCTCTGTCATCGTGTATTTGGTCATTATGATGACCATCTCCTGGAAGTTAACGTTGTGTGCATTGCCACTCTTTTTCATCCTTCATATTTCGGTAAAGAGAATCGTGAGACTTATAGAAACTGCTGGTGATGCACTGACACAACGTTCGAAAGATTTAGGAAAAAAAGCTGTCGAAATTCTCTCATCAATTCCTTTGGTGAAAGCAGCCGGCACCGAACGAAAAGAGCAGGGGCACTATTCAGATGTGAGTGATGACCATGCAATGTTGAAATACAGATTGATGGCACTTAAGTCTGCAATGCAACCAATTCAAGAATTGATAGCGCTGTTTGCAGCCATCGCGTTGTTTAGCGCAATGCTCTACTTGTTAGTGATTCAAAAAGAGAGCAATCCGTCTTCTTTCATTGTTTATTTCTACTTGGTACTAAACTCAGCGACAAAGTTGGGGGCGTTCACCGACATGCGTGGACAAATTGCAATGTCAGCCGGGCCAATTAAAGAAGTTTTGTCGGTGTTTGAAGATGTAGATAAACAGTGGGTACCTGATGGAGAGAAAGAATTCCCTGGGCTACAACGATCAGTTGAGTTTGCAGGAGTCAGCTACGATTTTCAAAACGGTAAACAAGCACTCCAGGATCTTCGCTTTACAGCAGAGAAAGGCAAAACAACCGCAATTGTTGGGCCGACCGGTGCCGGCAAAACAACCCTCATTAATTTGGTGATGCGGTTCTATGACGTGGAGCCGAATACACTCCTGCTCGATGGTGTGGATATAAGAAAGTACACGGCCGCTTCCATCCGTAAACATATCGGGCTCGTAAGCCAAGACACGCTTCTCTTGCACGACACGCTTCGAAATAACATTACGTACGGTTTAAGTGATGTTACGGACGAACAAGTTGCTACTGCTCTCAAGCAGTCACGTTTGCACACACTCGTTGAAGCACTGCCTCAAGGTTTACAGACCCAAGTGGGCGATAGAGGTGTGAAACTTTCCGGTGGAGAGAAACAACGTGTGGCGATTGCGCGCGCACTCTTAAAAGGTGCGGACATCTTAATACTGGATGAAGCTACTAGTTCGCTTGATTCAAAAACAGAGCAGCTCGTGCAAGAGGCGATTGATGAAGCAAGCCTTAATCGCACGGTCCTTGTCATTGCGCACCGCCTCTCTACTATTAAAGATGCAGATAAGGTGGTTGTGATTGAAGATGGCACTTGCACCGAGCAGGGGACACTCGATCAATTGCTAGAATTGAAAGGTAAGTTCTACTCGCTCTGGCAGCTTCAAAAATTCGTATAAACGTTATGGCTTTACAACCAAAAGTATTGGCTCTCATTCCCGCTCGTGGCGGGTCCAAAGGTGTGCCACGAAAAAACATCTTACAGATTGGTGGCAAACCCATGATTGCCTGGACCATTGAAGCTGCGCTTGCGTCCGGTGTCTGCGATCGTGTCGTCGTCTCTACCGACGATGCAGAAATTGCTGAGGTTGCAAAAAAATATGGCGCAGAAGTGCCGTTTATGCGGCCGGAAGAATTCGCTCGCGACGACACACCAGATTATCCCGTCTTTCAACATTGTATGGAGTGGCTACAAGAAAATGAGGGCACTCAGCCAGACATTGCATTGTGGTTGCGACCAACGTCACCACTACGCACAGCGGACGACATCAAGAAGGCTCTCGAATTATTACTATCGACCGATGCAGATGCAGTTCGATCGGTGTGTTCTGTGGAACAGCATCCTTATTGGATGAAAAATATGGATGATGAAAATCGACTGACACCATTAATCGCAGGTCACGATGAAAATACCTATCCTCGGAGACAGCTTCTTGATCCTGTGTATTTACTTTCAGGGCTTGTAGAAGCCATTCGTGTGCCGAATGCTTTGAAGAATGGGAAACTATTTTCAGGAGATATTCGGGGCTATCTGGCACCACCAGAACGTAGCCGGGAAATAGATTCACTCACTGATGTGGAATGGATGACAAAAGCACTTGCCGATGCACAATCAAAAAAATCCGCCTAATGCCTGCCTCAATTTCTATTGCCGGCCGCTCTATCGGATCAGGCAATCCATGTTTCATTATTGCGGAAGCGGGGGTGAATCATAATGGTGATACAGATCTCGCACTTAAATTAGTAGAGGCAGCGAAGAAAACCGGAGCTGATTGTGTAAAATTTCAAACGTTTTCGGCGGATCGCATCGTTACCGACGAAGCACCGAAAGCGCAATATCAATTGAAGACGACGGATCCAAAAGAATCGCAGAAGGCAATGTTGAAAAAGTTAGAGCTCTCACCGGATGCTTACCAAGACGTAGTAAAAGCCTGCGAGAAAGCGGGAATCCTTTTCCTTTCTACGCCGTATAGCATTGAGGATATTGATTTTCTAGATGCACTCGGTGTGCCTGCTTTTAAGTTTGCTTCGATGCATATCTTTGAGCCGTCGCTACTCCGTTATGCTGCCAGCAAAGGGAAACCAATTATTATCTCCACGGGAATGGCTACGTTAGAAGAAGTGCGCACGGGACTCGAGGCAATGCGCAGCGCAGGGAAAGCTGATGTCGTGTTATTACAATGCACCACGAATTATCCTTCCCAGATTGAAGATGCAAATCTACGGGCCATGCAAACTATGGCTGAGGAGCTGAATGTTCTCGTTGGATATTCCGATCACACGCAGACAAATACAGCCTGCGTAGCATCTATAGCACTCGGAGCTTGTGTCATCGAAAAACATTTCACACTCGATACATCGATGGAAGGTCCTGATCAATCTACCTCATATGATCCGGAAGAATTCACGCAGCTCGTTCAAGTTATTCGAGAAACAGAAGCTGCACTCGGTTCAGGTAAAAAAATGCCGAGCCCAGCCGAAGTGGCGAATGCCACTGGCATGCGGCGGAGCATTGTTGCAGCGTGCGATATTCCTGAGGGCACAGTGCTCGAAGAACAAATGTTAACACTCAAGCGCCCAGCGACCGGAGTGCTTCCGATCCATTGGGACACAGTGATTGGACAAAAATTAAAGAAAGCACTCAAAGAGAATGAAATGCTCACCCCTGCTCACGTAGACTTGTGAGCATCATGGCCAGAGCTGGAAACATCATCTTGGCGGCCTACGGAACTCCCGGTGTGCTTGCAGCGGGAGCATTACTCCGTTTGGGGTATCAACCTGAGCAGCTCAAATTCCTCACGTATCCATCGGATACGAGGAATGAAAGCCTGCGAGTGTTTGCTTTTGATAACGACATTGAAACAGTGGAATACGAAGCGACTTCCCCAGAGGCGCTGGCGTGGTTTGAATCACTAAAGCCACTCGCGCTCTTCAGTTTGCATTACCGGCACAAGATTCCTGGTGCTCTTTTAAAAATACTAACGTATGGCGGCATCAATCTTCATCCATCGTTATTACCGAAGTACCGCGGAACATTTTCAATTCCGTGGGCACTCATCAATCAAGAAAAAGAAACCGGCTTCACGTACCACTTCATGGATGAAAATTTTGATACCGGCAACATTTTGTTACAGCGAAAAGTTCCTATCGCTTCCAATGCCACGGCGTTTACACTCTTCCATCAAATGATAATGCAAAGTTTGGCAGCGTTTGGAGAAGTGCATGACTTACTCATCGAAAAAAATAATAAAGGAACGCCTCAAGTGGGGAAGGGCAGTTACTACTCCCGAGAACTGCCATACAATGGCATTATCGACCCCAGTTGGACTGATTCGCAGATTGATCACTTCATTCGTGCCATGTACTTCCCACCTTTTAAAGGGGCAATCGCCACTATTGATGGCGTGGAACACGAAGTAAATTCTTTAGCCGAATACAAGGAACTTATGCAGAACAATGACTAAACGCACTGTCTATGCATCAACGGCCTGTGTAAAACCTCGTGAACCATTGGCTGAGCGTGTCGCAAAGTATCACGCTGCTGGCATTAATCAGGTTGAGTTGGGCGCTGGTGTTTCGCTGCCTAATGCTGAAATTAAAAGCATGCTTCCTGAAGGCGACTACCTCATCCACAATTATTTTCCGCCACCTAAAGAAGAATTCGTGCTCAATTTGGCATCCAAAGATGAGCACATTCGAACTTTGAGTTTAGAGCTGGCACAAAACGCATTAAAAATCAGCGCCGAAATCGGCGCGCCCTTTTATTCGGTTCATGCCGGCTTCATTACAGATCCAACGGGCTTTGGTGACACAAGTTTTATTTTTCCAATGCCACAGTCAGCTGAAGAAGTTGAGACTGCGTTTCAGCGGTTTACGGAATCATTACATTTGTTATTGAAAGATGC
>CAZXUD010000038.1:0-8533 GCA_964643805.1 uncultured Candidatus Peribacteria bacterium
AAGGCTTAGTGGAGCCAGAGGAAGAAGAGAAGGTTCTTGGTCACTTAGAAGTGAAACAGGTCTTCCTTACCAAGCACTCCGAACAAATCGTCGGTGGCAAAGTGACCGATGGTGTTATTAAGCGTTTGCCATTCCGCTTGAAGCGTAAGGATGAACAAATTGGTACGGGCCGCATTACGTCGCTGAAGAAGGTTGATAAAGATATTAAAGAAGCCGCTGAAGGAACCGAATGCGGTATGCGCCTTGAAACAACCGCGCCTATAGAACCAGGCGACGTCCTCGAGGTTTACCTCAAAGAACTTAAACGGAAGGCGTAGGTTTATTTCTTTGTCCTTGTGGAGCGAGGCTCTGAGGGCCAACGCCTTTTAATATCCATTCGTAAATCGTTTGCTGAGAGTCTTGGCTCGCGCTTTGTTCCCACTTGGAACAAAGAAGAAATAGGTCTTCCTTTGGCATGTCTCGCACTGCACCATGAACTGCTGAGTTGCGATCAGGCGCAATCGTTTCCACATATTCCTGGTACGCTTCCTTCTTTTCTTCGTCCGTCTTACGTTTGTTTTTAAGGACAGAAATTAATTTGGAACGATCACTTTTGGAATCTCGTACAGTTTGAGAAATATCAGCCCACTCTTTTCCTTGAATGCGGTAGCGATTCACTAACTTTTGGTAGTTGTTGTCTGTAGCTAAGAAAGACACTTCAGCAATTTCTTTCTGCTCTTTGCCTTTCGGAAGGCCGCCATTAAAAGCTAAAAATGCCAGACCTGCATACAATGCTGACACAGCCGTGATTTTTCCCTTTGCGGCAATGAGGTTAGCTACCACAACGCCGCTTGCAAGCATAAAGCCTATCATGCGCCCTGCTGGAGCAAGTTCGCCTAGCTTGCTTGGCCCACGTTGCTTATTCCAATCGTAATAAGATTCCCGTTGAGGATCGCACGCGAGGACTTGTTTCAGTAAGCTGATGTGTTGGTCGATCACTTCCTGTTGGATGGGCGCAGATTGTGGGCGGAGCTTTTCCAAAAAATCTAATTCTTTGGTTAAAGCTAAATTCACCCTTAACGCACCTTTGTTTGGTTTCAGTAAGCGAAGTCCTTTGTTATCTGGTGAAAACGCACCAGCAATCATTCGCAGGTGCTTTTCTACTGCTGGTGGAAAAGGTTGGTCAGACTGAACGACGCTATCGATGGCTGCTTCCAATCTTTCACCATGACCAGCGTCGGCTATCTGCATCACTTTCGATTCCACGTAACCACTGTAGTGCTTTTCAAATTGCTGCAGAGCAAGTCCGCGCCCTTCAGGAATGGGCGTGCCTTCGGCTCGCATTTTTTCCAATAATTGCCAACGGCTGCCAGCTGCTTGCATGCCAGCCTTGCCTAACTCAACACCTCTCGGTTCACGTTCAGAGGTCTCCAGTGAGCGTGAGCCAGGGGTTTCAAATGCCAATGGCGAATGGCCACCGAAGGAACTCATGGCTTAGAGGGGGGAGGGCTGCTTGGAGGCGTACCACCGGCCGGCGGTGTTGTAGGATTAGCAGAAGGATCAGCTTGGTATTTTTTTATGAGTTGCTCGATAACGTACGGTTTATTTGCAACATTCTTGAAGGCATGGTGTTGATCCAAAACAAATCGGATCTCCTCTGGGGAATTGTGGCTAACGCCATTGTCTCGTAGAACTCGGACAAGTTCTCGATGATCAACAGCATCGATAGATTTTCCAGCATTAAGCTCGTTAACAATGTTATCTATAGCTTTAATGACTGGTGCATCATTAGATTTTCTTACTAATTCCTTCTTTCTAGAATCCGGAATGGGGTTAGTAGAACTAGGGTCAGCTCCGGAATTTTTCTTCAAATTACCTGCAATGTCAGGATTAAACTTTCCATCTCGTACAAACGCTGCTTCGGGATTTTTGAGTGCCGCCATCAATGCCCCACCGCCACCACTCGCAATAGAGTTAGCGTTCCCCAAGATTGGTAATGGGGTTTTAAATGGCAACGAAGATCCAAACTTAGCCCAAGATTTTCCGGTAGCACGAATGCCATCCGTTGCTTTGCTGTAAATTTCATCCATCTTCATGGCTTCAAACACACCTACCCACATAATCATCAAGGCAAGAATGTACCAAATAATGCTCCAGACCGTTCGTATGCCATGGAGCGGAATGTTGATGGGCTGACAAAGGACTCCGAAGGCTTGGCCCGGAGGACAGCCTGCCTGAGTGCCAATCGTAATCATGATGTAGCCAATGGTCATTGGAATTGCCACGATGGTCGGCAAGAAGGCAGCTTTCACAAAGTGTTCAAAAATCTTCATAGAGTTAAAGTTCCCGCCGCCAACGGACATTTTTTCTCCCATGATGTAACCCACAAACATGAACGGCATGAAGGCGGTTGTAAGCCAGATAACTGGTATACGAATGAAGAAAGCCACTAGCATTGCCGCAAGTGGAAAGAGCGAACCGATCATGAAGATGAAGGTAAGCAAGAACGAAATCGTGAAGCTACCGACTTGTTCCAAGACGCCATTCACCCCACCGGCAGGTAAGTCATCGGCGTGAATTTGCCCCAGGAAGAAAATGCGAGAGTGGTTTAAAAAGAGGCCATGCAAGATGCCTAAACCGGTGTTGGCTTCTGCAGGGAGCTCACTTGTTTCCACACAAATAAATGTGCCTAGGATGAGGTAATTACTTTTGTTTCCAAAGTTGTTTCCCTGTTGGGCAATAGCGTCATTGAGACATTTATTGTCAGGCTCAGGGAACAGGTGATATGCCGTAATGTACCGGCAGGGGAAATCATTTGGAGCAGCTAGTCCGCCGTTACCGTCTCTTACTTCCTCACGGACGATACACTGTTGAATATTAATATCGGCAGGCAATGAATAGACCGTAGCGGTAAGCACATTCGCCACGTCCAATATCACACGAGGGAAGAACCAGGAGAAGTTGACCAAAATTACTGCAATCACGAATTTCCCAATGTGGCTCGTAAGCGTGGAGCGGTCACCTCGAACCGTGGTGTAAATGGCAACGCCTATCAACGCAAAGGCAAAAAAGACGTTTACGATGTTTCGAGAGATCTTCCAGATTTCGAGCAAGGGCTGCATGCCTCCTGGGCCGCCAATATTGTTAAATTCGAAGATGGTATTGGGATCTATCAGCTTCGAAAGGATCATTAAGAACAAATAAATAAGAAACACTCCGAAGTTGAAGAAGAGCGATAGGAAGCTGAGAATGCCATTGATTTGAAAATCCGGTGGGGCCGTAAAGCCCGCGGCTGCATTTTGTGCAAAGGCTTGAGCAAGGAGAATATCGCCGCTTTCATGCAATATTTGCCAGCCCAGGAAGCCGCCAAGGGTCACTGCGAGGAGTAGTTTTTTATTTGAAAGCATTCAAAAGATTATAGCAGAACTAGGCCTTTTTTTCAATGAGCGTGGAATGGCCAGGAAGCGTTGCCTGAAGCCAATATACGCAATACCACAAATTGGCATTTTAATTGAGTACTAAAGTTATTCAATCAAAGACTAAAAAATGAATATAATCATTACTTTTCGTTTTAAATAAGCCATGAAATGAGTATAATATTTGTGTACATTTGTCTGAGTAATTTTCTTGCACTATAGGAGGTACTATGAGTACAGTTTGTGAACACCTGTAACACGGTTATGTCTTCATCTATTCTTAAAGCACTGTTTAGCTCCCAAACGCGTGTGAAGTTGCTCTCCACATTCCTCTTGCACCCCGACCAAGAGTACTTCATTCGTGAGCTCACCAGACTCCTCAACGAACAAATAAATTCCATCCGTCGCGAATTAGAGAATCTTCGTCGGATTGGTTTAGTGAAGGCTCGTCACCGCAACCGAAAGAAGTATTACCACGTCGACACAGAGTTCGCACTCTACAATGAGTTGAAGGGTATCTTCGCAAAAGAGGTCCAAGCAGATAGCCCTATTGTCACCAGCCTTAAAAAGTTAGCCGCTATCAAGTTGGTAGTACTGGCTGGAACCTTTGTGGGCACCGAAAGCAAAGTCGACTTATTGTTGGTAGGTGATGTGAAAAAAGAGGTGATTGAAGCCATGTTAGTCCAGGATCCAGGGCTCAAAAACGTGAAGTATTCGGTCTTTTCAGAAGGGGATTTCCTCTACCGTTTAAGCTTAAAGGACCGCTTTATTACCGAAATATTGAACGATCCACGCCATCTGATAGTGGTAAACGCTATTCAGAAGCAAATTGAGGAGGCTCGCGCCAAGTAATATCAATCTTCAAAGCCCTCAGAAACGCTGTCTTTTGCTTTACTGTGGCTATTGCTATCAGTAGGATTACCGGCAATGACTTCTTCCGTACTCCATGCGCAGGCGGCCGCTTTTCTCAAGCAGAGACCAGAAATAAGACCTGGTTTTACTGTACGGGTGAAAGAGCGCATTCAGGAAGGAGATAAAGAACGTCTTCAGACCTTTGAAGGTATCGTTATTTCTGTGCACAACGGACACGTTCCAACGGATGCCACAATCACGATTCGACGCGTTGTTTCTGGTGTTGGTGTCGAGAAAGTCTTCCCAATCCATTCGCCAAAAGTGGAGTCGATTGAAGTGAAGAAGGTCGCTAAAGTACGTCGCGCCAAATTGTTCTTCCTCCGTGGTCGCCAAGGTAAATCGGTACGTTTGAGCGAGCGCTTCACTACCTCTGACGAATTCGGTGTCGCCGTTGCTGCTCCCGTTGTAGCAGAGGCAGCCCAAGAGAAGACGGAAGAGAAAAAGGACTAAGTCACGCCATTTTCGCTATAGTGTTTAGCAATGAGGGCGATCCTTATTGGTAATTACGGCGTAGGTAACCTTGGCGATGAAGCGCTGAAGGAATATTTCCTGCAGCAATTTCCCATGGTTCAATGGCAGGTTGTGAGTGCAAACCCAAGCGGCGGAGAGTTACCTCGACTCCCGTTCGGTATCCGCTCGTTGTTTAGTTCTTGGTGGCGGACCGTGCGTGCCATTCATGGAGCTGGCGCCGTCGTTTTTGGTGGGGGGAGTCTTTTTACTGATGTGGAATCAGTACGAGCCTGTTGGCTGTGGTGGTGGCATGCTTTTGTTGCACATCTCTTTGGTAAAAAAATTCTGCTTGCGTACCAAGGAATCGGACCGTTCAAAACTACTATCGGTAAATACCTCACCAAGAAAGTTCTTGGTTGGGCGTTGTTTATTTCTGTTCGAGATGCTCAGTCTGAATTGCGTGCAAGTGCCATGCATCCTCAACAAAAAATTGTCGAAAGCTTTGACCCAGTTTTGTCGCTCCTTAAAGCCAATAACTTACCAACCAATCTTGATAAGAACTTGGTCATTATTCCAAGAAATACGGCGAGTGAAACATTCACTGCTCGCTGCAAAGAATTGAATGCCTCTCAAGATTGGGATCACGTCTGGATACTCTCGATGCAGCCAGAAAATACCGATGAGCAAAAGTACTGTCGACAATTATCGACAGGCAGTAAAGCTATCACTGTTCCCATTAAATCACTTCAAGAATTAGCTGAGTACACTAGTCGTGCTTCATTCGTTCTTAGTCAGCGCTACCACGGAGCATTAGCAGCGTTGGCTCTTGGGAAAAAGTTTGAAGTCGTGGTACAAAAAGACGGGGACAAATTAAGCACCCTTTCAAAAATTTCTTTAGAGGAAGCGCAAAAATTAGTAAAAGTGGGCGAGGAAGCACTCTCCTTGGTTCTGCAAAAGACGTCGTAATGCCGGGTGTTTCATTGGATAAATCTGCCGTCTCCCGTTAGCATATTTCCGCATGGAGATCAGGAATTTTTGCATTATCGCCCACATCGACCACGGCAAATCAACGCTGGCGGATCGTATGATTGAGCAGACCGGCACCAAGCAGAAGCGCGAAATGAAAGAGCAGCTGCTCGATACTATGGAGCTTGAGCGCGAGCGTGGTATTACCATCAAGCTGACGCCTGTTCGCATGCAGTGGAAGGGCGTGCAGCTAAACTTGATTGATACCCCTGGCCACACGGACTTCCGTTACGAAGTCAGTCGCAGCTTGGCCGCCTGTGAGGGCGCTATTCTGCTGGTGGATGCTTCTCAGGGGATTCAGGCCCAGACCTTGGCAGTTCTTTATATGGCCATGGAACATAATCTGAAGATTATTCCGGTCCTCAATAAAATTGATCTCCCAGCGGCGGACCCTGAACGCGTTAGTGAAGAAGTGATGAAGTTGCTCGGCTGCAAGAAAGAAGAGATCCTCCTAATTTCTGCCAAAGAAGGCAGGGGAGTGAGTGACGTTATGCAAGCCGTGATTGATCGTATTCAACCGCCAGCCGCTTATAAATCTGGTGCTGAGGGTCGCGCTCTTATTTTTGATGCAGCCATGGACTCATACCAAGGCGTGGTCGCGTACGTTCGCATTGTGGAAGGTAGTATTAAAAAAGGTCAGATGATTCACTGTTTGAAGACACAAGCATCGTATCCAGCGTTACAAGTGGGTCACTTCACACCGCAATTCGCCGAAGACCCAGAACTGAAGGAGGGGGAGATCGGCTATATCGTTACAGGATCCAAAGATGTGCTCCATGTACGTACCGGAGACACAATCGCACTGTCGCCTACTGCTGTGCCTCTCCCAGGCTATAAAGAAGTGCAGCCAATGGTGTTCGCAGGTTTGTACCCCTCTGAGGCAGACGAATACCCTCGTTTGCGTGAAGCGCTTGAGAAGCTGTCATTAAACGATGCTGCTCTGAATATGCAGCCTGAGCGAAATGCAGCGCTTGGAAACGGTTTCCGTTGTGGATTCCTGGGACTGCTCCACATGGATATTGTTCAAGAGCGTTTGGAACGTGAACATGATTGCGATCTCATCATCACAGCACCGAGTGTGTTGTATGAGGTGAAATTGAATGTGCGGAACCCAGCTGAAATTGTTCGAGCGAGTTTGGTAAAAACAGATGAGCCAAGTGTGGCTCTCATTAGTAATCCAGCAGATCTACCTGAACAGGTATACATAGAAGAAATTAGGGAACCGTGGGTGAAGCTGGAGATCGTTTGTCGTAACCAAGATGTGGGTCCATCTATGACGCTGGTTCAGGAACGACGAGGTTTACAGCAAGCGGTTGAGTATCTCGACGCTGACCGTGTTGTGTTGCACTTCCACGTGCCACTGCAAAGTATCGTGATGGACTTCTTCGACAATCTTAAATCCGCTAGCTCGGGTTACGCTTCTATGAGTTATGAACCAATTGGCTACCAAGCAGGGGATTTAGTGAAACTTCAAATTCTCCTTCTGGGTGAACCAGCGGAGGCACTTAGTACGATTATTCATAAATCTGAGGCGCATAACGTCGGATCTATTATTTGTAAGAAATTGAAAGAAGTGATTCCCAAAGCGCAGTTTCAAATTACCATTCAAGCAGCCATAGGATCTAAAATTGTGGCTCGTGAAACAGTGTCAGCCGTACGCAAAGATGTCACCGGTTATTTGTACGGCGGGGACGTGACTAGAAAAAAGAAACTGTTGGAGAAACAGAAGAAAGGCAAAAAGCGCATGAAACAGATGGGGAAGGTAACGCTAACACAGGACGCGTTCCTCTCGGTCCTGAAGCGCTAAGTTGGAACTCATCTTTCCATTGCGGGCGACCTTTCTAGCACTTCCTCTCGAAAACGAGGCAAAGTGGCGATTTCAGGCACTCCAGGAAGCTCTGAAGCCATTTGAAGAGGTGTTACGGTTCCAGAATCCGCAGTCACCGCACCTCACACTCAATTATTGGAAGGAAGTGATGGAGATTGAATATAAACCGATTATTCAGCAGGCAGAAAAAATTGTGAGCAAAACTAAACCGTTTGCCTTACATGCGTTGCAAGCAGATACATTTAGTCATCGTGGCGAAGACCATGTGCTCTTTCTCACTGTCGCTTTCTCGGAAGAGTTAGCACGTTTAAAGAAGGCATGCCCTTGGCCAGAAGGCAGAGAGTTCACACCACATATCACGATTGCTCACATCAGCCACCCTCAGCGCTTTGCCACGAAAAAGAAACAGGTGATGAAAGCGCTCCGGGATTGTATGTTTGATATTCCAGTAGATCGACTGCGTTTGTACGCCGAGATCGACGGCAGGAAACAAACACCGCTGCAAGATTTTGCTTTTTCTGGTTAATCTTCTTCCTCCTTTGGCTTCGATTCCTTTGCTTCTTCCAAATACGCCTTCCGCACTTTTGCTATAAACGGTTGGAAAACCGTCTGCAGAATGCTGGCTGTTAATGGTTGGATTTTTTCGAATGGAGCAGACTTCTGTTGCTGATTGAAAAATTCTTGAAGAACAAACGTTGTTAGTTGAAGCACGGTGCCATCTAAATTCTTTTCATCAATCATCAAGCGCAGCAAAATTTTCTCGGGATTGAGCGAAAGTACTAATTGCATGCGTGTAATCCAGTGAACAATAGCGCGGCTAGAGTCAGCATCAAGTTCTCCGTTTTTCGTAAGAGCCATGCTTTCATCTACTGCTTGTTCGGCTGATTTCTGACCCTGTTCTTCTAACTACGATTCCACCTCA
>CAZXUD010000039.1:0-8441 GCA_964643805.1 uncultured Candidatus Peribacteria bacterium
GCTTCGGTCTGGTGTAGCGGCCAGTGGGGAGAATGTTTTTAAAGTCACCAACACATTTCTCAATGTTCGCACCGCTCCTTCGGTCACAGCTGCTTCCAACGTCCGTTTAGACCTGGGAGATGTTGTGACGCTCATAGAATTTGTGGATGCCGCTTGGGCAAAAGTAAAATTACCGGATGGCAGCGAGGGTTTTGTGTCGACGCGTTACATTGCAAAGATGGTTCCGGAGGAAAAACTAGCGGAAGAAAGGAAAAAATATGAAGGTACCTACTTTGTGGACTTCGGCTTCCTCAATGTTCGTGCCACTGCGGATACCGAAGGAACAAAATTGGGTGAACTACCAGGGCAAGCTCTCGTGAAACCACTGACAGTAGGGGATGCGTGGGCGCGTATTCTCTTTGAAGGCAAAGAAGGCTACGCCGCTATGGATTACTTAGAGCCATTCGTTCCTAATTTTATTGTCCGACAAGAAAAGTATGTGTTGCCTGTATTGCAATACCAGGCGAATCAACCAGGCAGCTTAACAAGTATGACAACGCATATAGTTCGCTTGAAGAATGAAGGGTACAAGCTGATGACACTCGCCGATTTCTACAATTTCTTGCAAGAACAAGAGGAACAAGATGTCCGCTTAGACCCACGCAGTGTGGTGCTGACCGTTTCTGGCATTACACCTGAAAATATTGATGAAGCATCGAACGCGTTAGTAACAGCAAATGCTAATGCAACGTTGTTCATTACAACAAAAGGCATCGGCATTGATGGTATTACGGAAAAAAAGATCCTCACACTCATCGCCAATGGTTACGACATACAATCGGCTGGCCACACGGGCGATGACTTGCGTTCTTTGACCAATGCTCAGGTAGAACTAGAGCTAGCGCAGAGCCGAAAGATAATAGAAGACGTCACGCGTAAGGAAGTATTCGCTATAGGGTTCCCCGTAGGTGGCGTGAATGACCGGGTGATGGAGCTCGCTGCAAAAGCGGGGTACCTCTTCGGCGTCACGACCGCTCCGGAACGCTCCTTTGATCGCACTCAATTCCTCCGCATGCCAAGTTTCCTCGTGACGGCAAACGAGACCGCGGAGAATGTGCTCAACTTGGTGAAAGGTAGCAATTAACGACCCAATAAGTCTTGGAGCTGCTTGATTACATCGCTGTTTACAAAAACATCCGTGCCACTGCTGGTTGCTTGCATGGCTTGCTGCGCGGCCGTAGCGGCGATCTTCTGCAGCAATTGATCGCCATTCTCAGCAAGATACCAAAGGCTACCCAGCAAAACCACGAGCGGCACTACGCCAAGTAAACCACGGAAGAATCCGCCCACTGTTCGTAAACGATCACGGCGATTCATGCGATCTAAATAATCAATGATGACATCAAGCTTGTCCTCCTTGGTGACGGGTGGTTCAGGTGTTTTCATTATGCGTAGTGTACAGAGTTAGAACCCACGCTTCCACTTGCGGAGTGTCTCGAAGGCTCTGGTAGCGTAATACTGCGGCCGCAGCGGAATATCGTGGCAATGGACCAGTTCCAATAGTTCACCGCCAAAACCCCGTTTAAAGGTTGTTACTCCCGCGAAGGGGTGTTTCTTCACGCCTTCCGGCGCAATGCCCCAGAAGCTGTAAATACTATCACCACGCTTAAGTGCGTCCTGAAGAGCTGTCCATTGCAGTAAGTAACTGGCCGGAACGTTCGCGTACTTGTGAGTGCTAGCTCCATGATGGTAACTAGTCTCGCCGCCCATGTGCATATGGATGGATGCAGCGATGACTTCACCCTGATAACGAGCGAGATACACCGTGCACGCATTCATCGGAGCGAACGTAGCAACTTGGGCACGGAAAAATGCATCGGTGTAGGGCGTGAAGTGATGTCGTCGCCTCGTTTCTTCATGAAGTTGAATGAATAGCTCTACATCTTTCACAGGATCCGTTGATGCAGTGACCGTTACACCCTCACGTTCCGCGCGTCGCACTAAATTGCGGGTCGTCTTTCGCATCTCCATCAAAATTTCCTCCGCTGCGCGTGGTTGTCCAGCTTCCGTTTGCCATGTGTTTGGTTTTTGCAGTGGTAAATACCACACATGCTCGCCAAGAAGATGGAGAGGCGACGGTAAACAGCGACCCGTTGCTTTCATAGCCGCAACATTCTGACTCTCCACGGGCCAAAAAGGACTGACACGGAGAAACCAACAGCCTTCGCGTAGCGCAATCTGTTGTAATTCTTGTAAAAGCGGTGCGATAGCGGCTGCATCCGTCACCACAGGTCCATACAACACTGCCAAATGCGGACCACGCTTGGCTTTCACCACGATGGCTTGGCAAATTCCTACAATGACACCGTTCTCTCGTGCTTCCAGTCGCACGGGACGCTCACCGGTGGCGCCATACACCTCGCCCATTGCCCAACTTTGTAGAAAAGGGGAGAAGCGTTGCTGTGTTAGGAAGGCATCCCACTCGTGCGCGTTGGTGGCTTCGTGAATGTTCATTCCTTTTCTAGTGTAGCAATGAGTGCTTGTGCCTGCGAAACTCCCATGGTGGGGTGCGTTGGTAAGTTGAGAATCAATTTCGCCACTTCTTCTGCAACTGCACACGTTCCTTTCACGTAGCCAGCTGCGATTTCATCGACTGATCGTGGATTTATCACGTTGCCGCACCAACCATCGTCTAAGTACATGTGTTTGCTCTTCAAATTTGCACGAATCGCATCTGACTTTGCAGTGAAGATCGGAAATTTCTGTGGAGCAGTGGCGTGAAAGATTCCTCGAGGCACCATCCAACCATTTTTTTGTGCCGCTTCACTGTAGAGTGAGCTGATGCGCTGACGGTGTTCGTTTAATTGTGGTAATTGTTTGAATTGTTGGAGTGCCAAAGCAGCTAAACCGTTCGCTAAACGTCGTACTGGTTGTGCTGGAGCACTCCGTTTTTCATCTTTCGTTACAACGGGGGGTAACAAGTGCAGTGTGCGCGCAACGCGCAGTAAAATTTTGCCCTTCGGCCACCATTTTTTCGCAACTGCGTACAGCAGTGGGTACAGAAGATGAGAAAAAATGTAACCGCGGGAACAATCGGCGGCTTGTTGCTCACCGAGCGACAGAAATTTACCGACCGCGGGGTGCGCGGTGAGGACCGCGCCGCCGGCGACGCCGGAAATTGCTTTGTCGCGACCAAAACTAAAGACAATCACGTCACCGTACTTGCCGATGAACGCATCATTGTTCTCGGGCATCACGTGGGCACAGTCTTCAATCAACGCTAACTGGTGTTCGTTGCAAATTTGTCGGAGCGCCGGAGTATCAGCCGGAATTCCAAAGGTATGTTGGCAAATAATAGCGCGCGTCCTCGGTGTTATGACACGGCCTACTGCCTCGGGATCCATATTTAACGTCTCTTTATCAATATCGGCATAGATCGGTCTACCACCCGCAGCCACGACCGCATTTGGCACGACAACGCAGGTATACGCCTGAATAATAACCTCATCACCGGGTTGTAGTTCTAATGCTCGCAACGTTATCGCGAGCGCACTGCGACCACTGTCGAACAAATATGTATCTTTGCGAAAACGTTCGGTGAGCGACGCTCGCAGATCAATGACATCACGACCGGCGCGCCACCGCCATGGACGCAATAAGAAGTGCAGTGCCAATTCTTGCTGCTGAGGGAGCGCGAGCGGTGCAAACGTGTGGTGAATCGGTTGAATTCTCATGGGAGGAGGGCGCGAAGAACGCGGGGCGGCATGCGCCCGACGCAAACGAGGAGAGAACCGGGGGCAATCTTAGCGGTTTGTCGTCCAAAGAACTCGATCGGCTGCTCGTACCCCTTGGTAAATGCTTTCGCGCCACGTTTCCCGGTGAAAATGGTGCGTTCGAAGATCGGTGCTGCGAACGCACCGAGTTCCGTATGTGTGGATTCCTCTTGTTCCCCTAATTCAATTAAGCCACTCGTCACCAGTACCTTGTGGGCAGCAGGCTGGTTGCGCGCCCACGCAATCGCGGCGCGGAAACTGGCTGCGCTGCTGTTGTGTGTGTCATCTAAAATCGTCACATCGCCTTCGGTACGAACAGTGAAGGTGTGTTCCGGGGGTTGAAAGGTTATCAGTTTGGAAGAAATCTCGGCAGCAGACATGCCAAGCGCTTGTCCAACGGCAATTGTGAGCAACACGTTTGTTACATTGTGGGTGCCGTGTACCGGAACATCGAACGTTGTATCCGCTGTGCGGAAGCGAATACCGGTCGAAGTCTCTTCAATGTCGTATGCTTCCATATCTGCAGAGCCGCCTGTGCCGACAATCGTCACAGGACAACGCGCGTGGCCCTTCAGCGAACGACACAAATCATTATCACCGTTCAAGAAAGCCTGACCATTCTCTGGTAGGGCATCAATCAGTTCACCTTTTGCCTTCAAGAGAGTTTCTTGCGAGCCAAAGAGAGCTAAGTGTTGTGTGCCAATGTACGTAACGATGCCATATTTCGGTTGGACGATGTCACAGAGGAGCTGAATCTCTCCTAGGCGGTATGCGCCCATCTCTACGACGAGTATTTCCGGCTTATCGTTGCGATTCAACACCGTCATCAGCCAACGCGAGACACCGAGTTCGGAATTTACGTACGCAGGCGTAGCAGCAGCATTGCGATCTTGAAGCATGTGAGCAACTAATTCCTTCGTTGTCGTCTTTCCTACGCTGCCGGTAATTCCGATGACAACTAAATCCGCGTGCTCACTTCGCAGTTGCTTCGCACTGTTGAGAATGCGACGCTTCAGGAAGAGATCGAGCGGTAAAATAAGAAGCCACGCAATGGTAACCACCACTGGTTGAAAAATAATAAGCACAATGGAGAACCAAGGTGATCCAACTCCTAATAAAAGATTGTGAACAATGATGACGACATCAATTACCAACGCAGCCACGACCACGACGAGTGCTTTGTGTGTCCATACAGGCATCGGTTGGCGACGCGTTCCAAGTTGTACAAAACTTGCCGTCGCTAAAACTCCTAATTGCATCAGTATTAATTGCATCGGAGTTAGCACCGCTAAAAAAACAGCGAGCACACCGACGGCAACAATGCCGGGGCGAATAAGCCCAAAGAGGGGACGCAGCCAGTATTCCGCCTGGAGATGCTCACGCAATCTATCAAGCCGCCACTCCTTCAGTTGCCATAGGTAGGCAAATGTGAGGAGCGGGGAGATGCAGGCGATCAGGGCTAGAAAAGCGGCAAGTGAAGCCATGTCCGGCACAGGATACCTGGGAATGGCCTTGGATGGTAAAGATTGAAGGGAAACACCCTTTCCGCTATACTGATAAGAAATTTCCAACACAAACCATGATTCTTCAACGCCAAATGCCAAAGCCGGTTTCCTTAGGGGCATTGCTCGTATTACTCGTTGTAACCGCTATCACGGTGGTTCTACCGAGCCTTAATAGCATGCAAATGATCCCAGGGTATTACTACAGCATGCTCCCAGTCGCGTATCAGGGTGATATTGATAACGATGGTATTCTCGACAGCTACGATGCAACCCCGTACGGTGCATTTGAACATGCAGCCGCAGAGGAAGAAGTAGTTACTGCAGAATAACGCTCGCAATCTCCGCCGCTTTGTCGCGGTGCACGCGATGCCGAACACCAGCAAATGTATGCAGCGTGCTACCGGCGATTTTTTCATGCATTAATTTTCCGTCACTCAGCGGAGTCATTGCATCCTCTTCGCCCCAGAAAATATCGGTTGGTGTTTTAACCTGAGAGAGAAGTGGACGCAGATCTTCTTTGGAAACAAGAATCAGTGTCTGACGCATGACGTCGCTCGCTTTTTCATAATCGTGGACGTGAACAAGCTTGTAGAGGAATTTTTTTCCGAGCGGTTGCAGTGTTTTTATTCCTGGAATGGAAAGTAATACCTTGCCAGTCTTTGCAAGAGTTAATCCTAGGATACGTTTGAAGTGGCGAGGATGACGAATGCCAGCAGCTGCGCAAAGATAGAGGTGTTCGATCGGTAATGAATGCTTCGCAGTTAATTTAATAGCAATGCGACCACCGTGAGAGTGACCCAAGATACTAAATGGCCCGCGAATGTTTTGTTGAATGTATTGTTCGACCCACTGTACGTAATCATCAGTAGTAAATGGATGGGTGGGATCCGGTTCAGAACCAAAACCAGGCAAGTCTGGTGTAAAGATTTGAATATCGGAACCTTCCAAAGCTGCGCGCAGCTCGGTAAATGATTCTTTTGTACCGCCCCACCCATGAAGGCAAAGGAGTTTCATAAATTAAAAATGCAAATGATTATTGACGATGCGCTATATTAGTATAATTTAAACAGTCCTGTATGGATAATAAACCGTCTTCAAACCCGGCAGAACCAAAAAAACCCTCTGTAAGGCCACGCAAATACACCCGGATGAACAAATATTTAACAGAACGAAGAACAGCTGTTCGTTCGGCACTCCAAGGAGACTTAAGTTTATTAAAATGGACAAACGCAAAGCCTACTCAAGAATCGGAGGATCTTGGTCCAGAGCTCACGGAGATTTTTTCGAATGAGTTAGTCCAGATTGATGCGGCACTTACACGAATACGTAATAAAATTTACGGTATTTGTGTGAATTGTGAAGACAATATTTCCATGGCACGATTGCACGCTCTTCCGTATGCAGAGCGGTGTTTGGATTGTCAGCGTGAAAAAGAACGTAAACAATTTAAGGAAAAAATTTCCGAAGAAACCGATGACAAAAAAAGCCCAGCCACCCGTGAGGGTGACTGAGCGATTGGGGGATGATTTTTACAGTGAGCCTTGTGAGCTCACATTTGGGGCCTTAGTAGCCCACGTACGTGACCGTCGATCCGTACGAATACGATGACGACGGATAGTACGAATAGCTCGGTGCCGATGAGTACGTGTACGTCACCGGCGCCGATTGTGTAACAACCCGTTGTGCGTACTGAACAGGTGCCGCTCGCGGCGCCGCTCGCGGTGCAGAAGCGTAGTGGCCGTCACCGTGATGGTGATGGTGTGCGCTATTGCAACCCGAATTGCAGCCGGTATTGCACGCGACGCTTGTAGTGTCGCAGCAATCGACCTGCTTCCAGTAGTACGCCGTACGCCAGCAGCAGCTACATTGGTCCCAGTACTGGTAGCAGACTTTTTCGTAACAGACCTTCTGAGGACAGCAGTTCTGACGACAGCAGCCGTCATTGTGATGCCGTCCGTACAACGAATCTTGCGCCTGCGTGGTCTGTGCCATCGATAAGCACAGGGTCAGCGCGACAGCGCACACAATCATTCGGTACATGGCAAACTCCAAGTACGAGTAAAAAAATTCCCACAACAGCTTCCGCCTTTCGCTCCCCCATGGGCGAAAGACTAAAAGTCGTTGCACACGGGTTCGCCCCTGTTCACTCGTCGTGAGTGAAAAAAGCAGAAGCTGTATAGGAAAAAGGTGGTTCCAAAGAACGAAGGCGCTACCCTAAGGTTTTGGCTTACTACAGTCAAGAATATAGCCATTGATTCGCTGATTCTATGGAAAATTTATAGTTTCATGGTTCCTCATTATTGCCCTCGCTTCTTCGGAAGAAAACGCTATAAATGTTCGTAATACGCATAGAAAGTGTTATTCTTACGTTTCATGGAAAATTTAGTATCAGATACTTTTGCGGCTAGTTATCTACAGTCGATTCCTCCAGATCGCGATACAGCTTTTTATGGGGTTTCTCACTTAGATCCTATTGATGATGATTCTATTGATTGTGCCTTGGATACATTTAAGAAAGCTGCGCTAGATAATTTTGAGATTACTGTGGATGCCGAAGAAGCGGGTAAGCCATGGCGGAAAGTACAATTCAATATTCGTAGATCTGTTCGCAGCGTTTTGAGTGATTCACCTGTGGAATCTGCGCCTATTTCTTTTCAAGAACTTTCGCGTCCTCCTTACACGCCGGGCTTAAGCCGATCGCGATAGATTCATAGGTATTTCTTTTGAAAGAACTTGCTGCATTTCCTGCCTCAATCGTTTATCGTATCCCGCGTGTCACGGTAGCTCAGTTGGTAGAGCACAGGACTCATAAGCCTGGGGTCGCCGGTTCAATCCCGGCCCGTGACACCAATTCACGAAAGGAAAACTGCGTTTTCCTCTTGTGGACTCTCCTTTCCTAAAAATTGTGTCGCTCCAGGCAGGCGAAGCCTGCCTTCGCGATGTTTTTAATAATAGCTCAGTTGCCGCGTCGAGCTTGCGAGACGCGCGCATAAAAAGATCTGCGGCGCAGCCGCCCAGGACTCATAAGCCTGGGTCGGTCCTGAGCTTGGCGAAGGATTCAATCCCGGCCCGTGACACCATTCACACTTGCCTTCAATCATTTCTGGAAGCGATGGTTATGCCACTAATGACACCCAGTACCAGAACCCCGATGACTATAATCTTCATAGGCCTGGGAATGTAC
>CAZXUD010000040.1:0-2462 GCA_964643805.1 uncultured Candidatus Peribacteria bacterium
TAGGGTATTCTAAGACTCCTTCTTATGCCCAAAATCCGCGACGTTGTCGGCCATGCAGGTATTCGGAGTGAGCTCATGAAAGATCTAGAGTCAGAGAACGTAAGCCACGCGTATCTTTTTGACGGTCCCGGACATCTAGGAAAAATGACGACGGCGTTTTGGTTCGCTAGCAAACTCCTTACATACGGTCTGGAAGGTGAAGAAGCTGAAGAGGTTATTGCGAATGTAGAACGCCTGACGCATTCCGATCTTTTAGTGTTGGATCAACTATGGATAGAAGAAGTGTGTGAAGACTGGAGTGTGATTGCACAAAGTTCCAACGTTTCTCAGGAACATCGCAGCAAAAAACCAGCTGCGAAAACTGATGTCATTAGCATTGATGATATTCGCGCGCTTCAAGATCGCCTGTATGAAAAGGGGAGAGGCAAATATCGCTGCTGCATCATTCGTTCTGTGGAACGTATGCAAGATTCTGCTGCAAACGCTCTCCTTAAATTGTTGGAAGAACCGCCGAATGGGCTCGTTTTTATACTCACTACGCAAGCGAGAACATCACTCCTACCTACCATTGCGTC
This sequence comes from uncultured Candidatus Peribacteria bacterium, assembly GCA_964643805.1. Classification (GTDB taxonomy): domain Bacteria; phylum Patescibacteriota; class Gracilibacteria; order Peribacterales; family Peribacteraceae; genus CAZXUD01. Next base: position 576 of record CAZXUD010000040.1, read on the forward strand.
ACGCACCCGAAATCTAATGTTCCACCGGGTGGCTAACAAAGAATTATTGCCATTCATCAGTGGTTTAGAGGAAGACGATGCTCAATTTATTCTTAGGATTGCTCAAGGCGCGCCCGGTATCGCTCAAAAACTTTCCGAAGACCCCGAACGATTGGTGGCGCACAAACAAGCACACGCACAGGCGCATAAATTTTGGCGATCACCGTCACTCACCGAAAGAATTTCTCTTTTAGAATCTCTTCGTGAGCGAGGGGACGAGGCGGACCGCATGATGTTGCATCTCGCGTTGGCACTTCGCGAATCTGGTTCATCATTAGAAAAAACACAGCCACTCAGTCGGCTGGCTCAAGGTTTGCAAACAAATGCACATCGACAATTACTGACGCAGCAGTTTGCATTGTCAATTGGAGGCTGAATTCTCGCCCCTTTCGCTTGATGGAGTTCCCGAGCAGGACTAGCATGCCACGCCGTTGGTCTACCTCTACGTTCTCGTCGGCTCGTTTTTCGGTTTATGTGCCATTCTTGGTGCCCGTTTGGCCTTACGGAACCGTTCTATCCGTAAGTTTGTACGGAGCATTAAGGTACGTGCGACCGATGCAGCCGGAAGACAGGCTCCAACCCAAGAAACAACCCTTGTAAAGCCACGACGCGGTCAAAGAATCGCTGCGGCTGATCTTCAAGAAGTAACATCCCTCGTTCGAAAGGCTGAGCGCCTAGCGGGGCAGGAGAAAATTGATGAAGCCGAACGTTGTTACATTCAAGCGCTCACTATTCATCCCGGTGCTTACGATGTTCAAGCCGACTTAGCGCGTCTCTATATAAAGAGCGGCCGTGATTCGAAGGCAGAAGCAATTTACAAAGATCTCGTGACAAAACGAAAAGACATCGCGTGCCTTAGCAACTTGGGGTTGGCATATTACCGCCAAGGAAAATTTGCTGAAGCATGTGCAGCTTACAAGGAAGCCTTGAGTCGTGATCCAAATAATTCCGAACGACAATATGCGCTCGGTCGTGCTCATATTGCAGCCGCTGAATACGCTGATGGCGCTTCTCTCCTTGAAAAAGCGAGCGCACGCCTTTCGCGCGATACGGAGCTGCTCCACTTATTAGCGGAGTGCTACTTATGCTTAGGTTACAAAGAGCGTGCGGAAGAAACGTATCGCCGCATCAACCGATTGCAGCCATACGATGAAAACGTCAAAGAAAAAATCAGCTCGCTCGCGAAGGCCTAAAAATCCTGGAGCTCAACAATTATTTCACCGTCACCTTCAATAACGGACTGACATGAAAGACGGTCGGGGTCTTCTACAACGCCCATTTGTTCTTCGCGCTCATTGCGAGAGGATAGATTTTCTATGCCTTTCGTTATCTTGCACATGCAGGTGGTACAAAAACCGTTGCCGCCACAGGCATGTTCTATGGGCACGCCGTTATCTAGAGCAATTTGCAGAATGCTCTCCCCAGGGGTTACCTCTACCTCCTGTACTTGATCGCCGTATTTGAAAGTAATTTTCGGCATAAAGTTATGTCGTTGCCGGTACATGGTAACTGGTCTCAGACAGAAAGTGTTAAATGACCTGGGTTTTCTTGTCCCCTAAGCCACTACAAAATAGGCTATAGCAACTGCAATGCCAGCCCTCCTCTCCCTTATCGATATACACGTTTCTGTCGGCGATAAGCCGATTGTTCAGGGGGTTTCTTTGGAAATGCAGAAAGGTGAAGTCCACGCGATTATGGGCCCAAATGGCTCAGGCAAATCAACATTGGTGAACGCTCTGATGGGGCATCCTTCCTATACCATCACTGCCGGTAAGGCTGAATTCAATGGGAAAGATCTCTTAGCAATGGAGGCACATGAGCGAGCCCAAGCCGGACTGTTTCTCGCTT
>CAZXUD010000040.1:2472-8422 GCA_964643805.1 uncultured Candidatus Peribacteria bacterium
AGTTTTCTCTTCGCGGCGTACAACGCGCAAATGAGTGTTCGTAATCCATCTTTAAAACAAGTTTCTCCCATCAAGTTCAAAGCGTTATTGGAATCACATATGAAAGAACTCAACATGAAACCGGAGTTTGCAGAACGTGCCGTGAACCAAGGTTTCAGTGGCGGAGAAAAAAAGAAAGCGGAAGTGTTGCAGCTGAAAGTATTGCAACCACTCCTCGCTCTTTTAGATGAAACCGATAGCGGACTCGATATCGATGCGCTAAAAATTGTGGCCGAAGGAGTGAACAGTATGCGGTCGCCTGAATTCGCGGCACTGCTTGTGACTCACTACGCTCGCATACTTGATTACGTCAAGCCAGACCACGTACACATCATGGTGGCCGGTTCTCTTGTAGAAAGCGGCGGTTACGAAGTGGCTGAAAAGTTAGAAAAAGAAGGATACGGTCGTTACTTATAAGACACCCACCACGTACTGTATTCTAGATCTATCTACCTTCCCCCTTTTGTATGGAAATTCGTAGTACAACAGTACCCATGTTAGTAGCCGTTATTGCAGGCAGCCTTTTCGTTGCTGGCAAATACGTCGAAAAACAAGATTTCACCCCCGTGGTGATTACCGTCTCTGGCGAAGGCAAAGTGAATGCCAAGCCTGATATTGCCCAATTGCAATTCGGCGTGACGACGGAACGGCAACGCACGTCCGAAGCGGCAATGTCTCTCTTAGAACAGAAGATGAATGCAATTTTAGAAGCAGTGAAAGCCCAAGGTATTGAAGAGAAAGATATTACCACGCAAGCACTTTCCTTAAATCCTTCGTACGACTGGACCGACGGCACTCAAGTGCTGCGCGGTTACGAAGCGTACCAAACATTGAGTGTGAAAGTACGCGATACAGATAAAAGCGGCGCAGTGCTGCAGGCAGCTACCACGGCTGGTGCAAACCAAGTTGGTGGTGTCAATTTCACAATTGATGACCCATCTGCACTCCAAGAAGAAGCCCGCCAGAAAGCCATTGCTGATGCTGAAGAGAAGGCACAAGCATTGGCAGAACAGTTAGGCGGACGACTTGGTAAGTTACGCGGTTACTCCGAAGGGGGTGGCTACACGCCTCCTTACATGCCATACGCGGCCCGAGAAATGGACATGGCTAATGCAGTCGGCGAAGGTGCGCCTGTACCTGTACCAACTGGTGAACAAGAAGTACAACTATCCGTCAGTCTTACGTACGAGTTGAAGTAATACATTTAATAAAAGCCCTACGCAGTGCGTGGGGCTTTTTGTAATTCTAACTTCTTTTGAGCTAAGGCAGATTCACCCTGAGCCAGTATCCATTGCACTTGGTGCGCAAAGGCATCGGCACAATCACAAAGTTCAGATCTGCCAGCAATAGCGGCACGAATAAGTTTTGCTGTGGTTAGACGAGCGCCTGTTCTTAAAGCATGCAACTTACTTTCGGCCGCAGCTACTTCTTCTACTGTAGAAATCTTCGTAATGCTCGGTATAACGTCCGCATGTTCCGCTAATGATTGAAAAAATTTAAGTGGCGTTGCGTATTGCGCTGCTAAAGGTTCGTATCCCACCGAATGAGTTTGCTGTACTTGCTGGTCGAATATTTGGACGCGATCTTTTAAATCGAAGACAAATTCCATGTCTTTACGAAGACCTGCTTCACGACAGCTTAGGAGCATGGCTTCACAGGAGTTTTTGTGAATATGTTCGGGGAGTCGGCCATTCTCCTGCCAGTAGGCCGCATCACCTTGGGTCATGGTGGGTTGGCCTGGTTTGCTTAATTCAGTCACGGCCTCGCAGTCTGACACGTACAAGAAGTGCTTCCTATTGTCGAAGTTGGTGGTTGTACCCTATTCGTCTTCACTGCTCTCGCTGGCTTCATCGGCTTCGCAAATGCATGGGTTATCTTCACAGCCGCAGCCGCCACAACGAGCACACATTTCCTGGTCACACATGTCACACGTATCCATAAAAAAAAGAAGAAAGAAGAGGGAAGTGACAGTATCATTCTTAATGATTTTTCCAAAAAATCAAGAAAGCTGGCGGTAATTTTCACTCTTTTTTAAGGCCTTCGTTGAGGCCATTAGGGGTACTATGGATCCTACCTTTTCCTTCATTCCTATGCGTAAACTCTTCACTCTCATTTTCACGTTTACCTCGGTTTTTGCAGCGTTACCTTCGGTGGCACATGCCTGCAGCTGCATGGCACGGCCAGCTTCGGAAGCGTTTGCGGAAGGCAACGTCGTTTTTCAAGGAAAGGTCATTGGCATTGAAGAGGATACGGCCAATCACAACAAGAAGGTCGCTTTCTCCGTCGAGTCCGTCTGGGCAGGACCGGCTATCAACGGCTTCGTTGTAACCACACCATTTGATAGCGCTGGTTGCGGTATTGAATTCCAAATTGGAGAGAAGCCGATCGTAGTAGCAAGAATGGAAGATGAGCAAATCAATGCGAATCTTTGCGGACAGTATTATGTGGATGAGGAAACGGGGGACACGGTCGATCTAGAAGAGGTCGTGCATCACAAGGCTCCGTTGTTCATTTCTAGTGAAGTTAGTTGTGTGCCATACGTCTGCAGAGACGGCAGCGTTCATGCTTCCTGCACGGCGGATGGTCATCAAATCATGTATTTTGCCGAGCCATGTCACACACACGGTGGTGAAGGTCTCGATACGTTCTCCGATGTACCATCTTCTCATGTTCATGCAGAAGCTATTACTTGGGCGAAGAACAATGGAATCGTAGAAGGCTACGCTGACGGAACATTCCGCCCAGATACCACTGTCAACCGAGCCGAGTTCACCAAAATTTTGATTGAGGCCTACGAGATGGATACAGAAGCGCTTTGTAAAATTGCAAACTTCCCAGACGCACCAATGTCAGAATGGTTTGGAAAATATATTCAAAGTGCACGCTGTTCAGGTGTTATCAGCGGGTATCCAGATGGAACTTTTAAGCCTAGTGCCTCCATCAACTTTGCGGAAGCCGCAAAAATTGTGGCTAACCTCGATAGTGGAACTACCATTGATGCCTCTGGTTCACCTTGGTACCAGGTCTACATTGATTACTTGGTAGAAAAGGAAGCCGCACCCGCTTTGAACCCTTCCAAGCTGATTACTCGGGGGGAAATGGTGGAAATTATGTTCCGTCTAATCTCCCAATAAGTCGGTTTCTTTCGGGCAAAATGGACATATTGGGCTATAATCCTGTCTCATGGCTGAAGCAATTTTTGCTGGCTTAAACAGGTCCGTCTTTGACGACGCTAATCCATCGCCCTATGCCGATGGCCTTCAGCGTGGCGTGAATGAAGACCTGATTCGCCAAATGAGCCAGGACAAAAATGAACCTGACTGGATGTTGGAGCACCGATTGCAGTCGCTGAAAATTTTTAAAGAGAAACCGATGCCGATGTGGGGCGCAGATCTTTCCAAACTCGATTTAGATAATATTATTTATTACGCGCGCACGGGTGTGGTGGAAACTGACAAGTGGAGCGAGGTGCCCGAAGACATTCGTCGCGTGTATGACCGTCTAGGAATCCCCGAGGCAGAACGGAAAGTGCTGGCTGGTGTTGGTGCGCAGTACGAAAGTGAAATGGTGTACCACAAACTTAAAGAGAAGTGGGAAGAGCTCGGCGTCATCTTTTTAGATATGGATGACGCTCTGCAGGAACACCCAGATCTTGTGAAGCAGTATTTCATGAAATGTGTGCCGAATACTGATCATAAATTTGCCGCTCTTCATGGCGCAGTTTGGTCAGGAGGAACATTCCTCTATGTGCCAAAAGGGGTGCATATGACGGAGCCGCTTCAGGCGTATTTCCGCATGAATGCACGGAATATGGGTCAATTTGAGCACACGCTCATTATCGTTGAGGAGGGCGCTGATGTGCATTACATAGAAGGTTGCTCCGCGCCAAAGTACGGCAGCCAAGGGCTCCACGCGGGTCTTGTTGAAATCTTCGTAAAGCCGAGTGCAAAGGCACGTTACTCATCTGTAGAAAACTGGAGCCGTGATACCTACAACCTCAATACGAAGCGTGCCATCGTCGAGCGTGATGCCACGATGGAGTGGATCGGAGGAAACATGGGCAGTGGTGTTACGATGCTGTATCCGTGTTCCATGCTTGTCGGTGAAGGCGCACGGTGCGATCACCTCGCTATCGCGTTTGCGAATGAAAACCAGTGGCAAGATACAGGAGCGAAGGTCATGCACCTCGCACCGCACACAAGCAGCAGCGTTATCAGCAAATCCATCAGCAAAGGTGGAGGAGCAGCAATCTATCGTGGATTATTAAAAGTTGCTGCCAATGCGCACGACTGCACGGCTAGTGTCGAGTGCGATGCTCTCTTGTTAGATGAACACAGTCGAACGGATACGATTCCGGATATTCAAGTTCGCAACAACAACGTCACCATCGCTCACGAGGCGAAAGTGGGGAAGCTGAGCGAGGAAGATGTGTTCTACTTAACGTCACGCGGACTCAGCAAAGAAGCCGCGAGAGCTATGATCGTAAATGGCTTCATAGAGCCAATCGTAAGACAATTGCCTTTAGAATACGCCATTGAAATGAATCGCTTAATTGAATTGGAAATGGAAGGTTCCGTTGGATAACTATGTCGTACTTATTTGTTTCAAATACGGCGCAAATCGGAGGTCTGATTCCGGTGGAAGAAGGCATTCGTCCGACTCTTATGGAGATTGAGACGAGTACAACCGAGCCGCTCGTATTTAAAACGAGTGATACACGAACTCACTTATCTATCATCGTGCGAGAAGGTGTGGAAGCAGTCGTTCAAATACAATCAGTGTCGACGTATCTGGCTGTGGAAGTTTTTGTAGAAGCCGGTGGAAATTTGAAATGTCACTGCATTGCTAATAATCCGGTTGCAGTTCAATTGGTTGAACGCAGTCGTATAGAAAAAGACGCAAAAATCCATTGGTTCAATTTCACGGCAAACACACCGGAGGCATCGTGCGATTTAAAAAATGAAGTCGTTGGATTCCACGCACACAGTTCCGTTGATTGGGTTTTCCATTCTGTGGAAAAAGAGAAACAGCAAATCACGGTGTCCAATTCGTTCCAAGCCAAGCAGGGGAGTGGAGTTATTACACTTCGAGGTGTGGCGGAAAATTCATCCAGCGTAGATTGCAAAGGACTGATTGCCATTGCACCCAACGCGGGGGGAACGGATGCCTTCCTTCACCAAGATGTGTTGATGCTCGACGAGACTGCCCGTGTAAAAACAGTCCCAGGGTTAGAGATTAAAACAAACGACGTAAAAGCGAGCCATTCGGCTAGTATTCGCCGAATTACGGACGCGGATCTGTTCTACTTTGCCAGCCGTGGGATTGATCGACCGGAGGCAAGGGGTATGTATATACAGGGTTTTCTTGGCCAACCTCCGTTGGCTTCATAATCGATTGTTCGTACTGCTGAAGGTATAGTTCCATCCCGTTACTCGAACTGTGCGTTGGTTTATTTGTGCGCTTCGAATTAAATTCAGATTTGCAAAATAAACCGATTATCACCAAAGCAGTGATGCCCACAATTTTCTTAATATTGTAGATGTTCTTTTCCGGCTCCTCTTCTGCTTTTAGTAGTACATTGCACAAGAATGTGCTTTCTAATTCTTCCACTAAAACTTTCTTACTGCCATCGGGGGCTATTTCGAAAATAGGAAGCGTTACATGGGCTTCTAATACTATTTCTTCTCCATAGTCTGCTTTGAGTTGTAACTCGGTAAAGGCAAAGAGTGCGTTCCCCTTTGGAGCACCAGCACCTAAGCGCCTTTTTCTATTGTCCTGCCATACCATAGACGATTTGCCGCCAAGCAGACGGTCCATTATTTGCTCTCGAATCTGTTCCTCTACACATTTCTTATATTTCAAAGGAGGAGAATATCGAGTGCCTTCATGTGGTGTATCACCGTAGTAATCC
>CAZXUD010000041.1:0-8299 GCA_964643805.1 uncultured Candidatus Peribacteria bacterium
GATGGCGTGCGTAGCAGCAGCGTAAACATCTTTATTTGCACCACGTTTCACGAGTGCGTCTTTAGCTGCAACTAAGCTGCCGGCAGTATCAATCATGTCATCAAACAGGATGCAGTTGCGCCCTTCTATTTCGCCGACCACGTCTAAAATCTCCGTCTTTTGGTGTTGAGGGCGGTTTTTGTGCATAACAGCTAAATCTGCGCCGATCATGCTAGAGAACTTCTTAGCGCGCTTTGCGCCGCCTGCATCTGGGGCAACTACCACGGGGCGGTCGAGTTTCTTATTAAGGAAATATTCAGCAAAGATTGGGCGAGCGTCGAGCGCGTCCACCGGAATTCGAAAGAAGCCTTGAATCTGGTCGGAGTGAAGATCAAGTGTCATCAAGTGGTCTGCACCAGCGGTCTCTAACAAGTGAGCAACTAACTTTGCAGAAATCGGTTCGCGTGGTTCCGCCACACGGTCTTGGCGCGCGTAGGGGAAGTGCGGCATAACGACGTGGACCACGTCTGCGAAACTGAGCTTGGCAGCTTGGCAAAGGAGGAAGAGTTCCATTAAGTCTTCATTCGCTTTCAAGGTGCCTGTCTGAATGATGTAGACCTCCTTCCCGCGAACGCTTTCTTCAAAGCGGACGTAACACTCGCCACAGGTGAACTTCTTTAAAACCACGGCGCCGAGCGTAAGCGACAGGCCTTTGGCAATGTCGTTTGCGAGAGCCGGGTGTGAAGAACCCGCGAATAACTTCATTTAGTGTACTATTATGATACCACATGAACGTCCGTTTCTCCAGCTGCATTGGCACAGAGGTCCTCGACGAGGCAACCGACGAAACCGCCGGTTTAGTGAGTGGAATCCTCATCCATCCGGACACAGGCAGAATCGAAGGCTTCTTCGTGCGTCCTCAGCATGCATCACACGAGGAGCATTTCTTATCCTCGGTAGATATTTTGCGCTGGGGGATGCACGTGGCAATTCGTCACGCCGATATGATCGGTCCGGTGGAAGATAATATTCGACTCGAATCTTTACTAAAAGATTCGCGACGGGTGTTGGGTCAGGCCATACGTACCGACCGTGGTCGCAGACTTGGTACTTGTGCAGACGTTCAGTTCAACACGGAAACCATGCGCATAGAGTGGCTCTTCCCACGCAAGTGGTGGCGTTGGAATATGCCACTGCCCATCACCGACGTTTTAGAAATCCGACCAGAGGCTATTGTCGTTCGTGACGTGCAAGTGGCAGAACCTCAAGAGTCCAGCGCACCAGGCCCAGCCGAAGTGTTAGAAGCGCTGAAAGAAATTTCTCCAGCACCAGAACGAGTGGTTAAAAGCAGAACTTCGGCACGGAAACGAATATAAAAAAAGTCCCGCACGTGCGGGACTTTAAATTGCTTGAATAACTTCTTACCCTTGGAGGAAATTGTTTACGAATCCAACGATTGCTTGTGCGAGCAGAATGAGGATAAGACCAACGACTGCGTAGATAACAGTGTTGCGAGCTTTCTCTCGTTGACCTTCGTCTGCGCCGCTGACCACGAGGCGAATACCAGCAACGATAATGACGATCACAGCGACTAAGGCCATGAAGCTCAATACGTCCTGAATGATTCTCACCACAGTATCGCGCAATGATTGCTCATCGACGTCGCCCGAAGTGGTGATGTCTGGCACTTCACCAAAGACGCCGTTGTCTTGAGCGAGGGCGTTCTGCACGGTGATGAATGAGAGGCAAACAGCCTCTGAAGCGCGGGTACCGAGTTGCTTTAAATTGCTGATCATATTCCAAAGTTGGGAAGAACAGTGAGTATTGTTACGCACCTTTTCTGCTGCTGGCAAGCGCTCGTTGAGCGCTAAGCACCAATGGAACTTGACTGGTCGTGGGCAATTATTGCCTGTTGATAATACCAACGCCTACTAACAGGGCAGCGGGCAGTACAAGCCACACATCTTGGTACAAAATCATCGCTTGCATCAATTGGCTCTGCTGCATGATGGGTGCGAGTGTCGACATCTGCGCTAAGTTCATACTGAGGAGTGGGGCGCCAGCGACAAAGGTGAGGAGTGTTGAAAGCAACAATCCCGCTGTGGCGAACCCGCATAACGCTGTGACAAGAAAATTCATAATTGATCCATGCTCCGTTTCGGAACCCACATCGAAGCCGCTGCGAATGGCGAGCAAGATAATCATGCCGACGAAGACAATTAATTTGGTGCCTTCAATAATATTAATGTTGAGAGGCAGTCCGAGGGTCGCAAGTAAGTTCGTTGTTGTGGTTAGCCGTCCCATTAAGTGTGCGACTGCTTCCGCAGACACGATGGCAGTGTACGAAAAAATAATAACCTTCACTGCTTCGTCTTTCTCGATGATGAAACTGTACGTGACCACGACGCCAAAGAAGACGATGACGAACAGGTCCCAGCTCAGGGTTAGTGGCATGGGCAGATCATACGCGGATCTTAGGTCACTTTTCCAGTTTCCTGCCTCGCCCTCCGGGGCTCCATGCCATACACTTTGTCCCAATGAAGCACGGTTTCCTCCTTGTCGATAAACCCGATGGCCCTACCAGCCATGACGTCGTGGACGTTGTGCGTCGTACGTTGAGCGAACGTAAAATCGGCCATCTTGGTACATTGGATCCTGCAGCGACTGGCCTCCTTGTTCTAGCCGTGGGTGCGAAGGCACTAAAGGTAGTGGAGTTCTTCAAAGATCTTCCGAAAGAGTATGAAGCTGAGATTAAACTTGGTGCCATTAGTTCCACCTATGACAAAGAAGGAGTGATAGAGGAGCCGGGTCTGAAAGCTGGTTGGACGCCTCCAGATGAAATGGGCATCCGTAGAATCATCGATGATCACTTCGTTGGGCAAATTGAACAAGTGCCACCAGAGCATTCCGCTATAAAAATCAGCGGTGAGCGTGCGTACCGCAAGGCACGACAAGGAAAGCCAGTCGACATGCCATCACGGCAAGTGCGCATTGCTGAATGTGAAATTCTTGAATACGAATTTCCACGACTTGTACTACGTGTCGCATGCAGTAGCGGCACATACATCCGCTCACTTGCGCATGACCTCGGTGATCGTTTGCGCTGTGGCGGATATCTCTCCGGTCTTCGTCGTACAAAAGTAGGGGAGTGGTCTGTCGATTTTGCTGGTGAACCGGAAGCTGCCGGTTGGGCACAGGTCATTCCGTTAAAAGAGGTACTGCAAAACTTTGGCGGCATTGAAATCACCGATGCTGAAGCTGAAGACCTTCGTCATGGTCGCGACATTGAGCGTGAAGTGAAAGACAACACGATTGCTTGGCATCAGGAGTTGCCAATGGCAATCCTAGAGCCACGCAAAGATGGCAGTCGCTTAGCGCACGCGAGAAAAGTGTTGTGAGTTTGGTGGGTCGGGTGGGGATCGAACCCACGGCCAATTGGTTAAGAGCCAACTGCTCTACCACTGAGCTACCGACCCGTTCTTAACGCACGCAAAAGTATCAGCAACGGGCCGAATGCTCAAGCAACTCCTACCTTACTTCACCGATTCCATGCAGTGTCTCTGAATCGTCCGCCAGTCGTATGGGAACTGGAAGGTTTCAGCAGCTCTCGCAACACTGGCGAAGCACTGCCATAGGTTTGGCTTCTCGTAGAGGAAAGCGTTCCCGCTTTCTTGAACAGCATTGTAGTTATCGAGTGCCTTTGTCGCAGGTGCTAGTGGCACCGCAGCGTAGTTCAAACAGTGTTGCAGCTCTTCAACATCATTGGTGTCTGCTAAGAAAAGTGCCATGTCGGCAGCGGCGTACATCTTGCGACGATCGTCTTCCGTGTCTTTCACAATGGCGACACGGTGTTTCTTTTCTTTTGCTAAGTGACTGATAGCCTCACCAATTTCTTTATTGCCTTTTCCAATCACCAATAGTTGGACATTCAATTCCATTAAGCCTGGAAGAATTTCCAAAAAAAGACGAGCACCGTTGGCGTCCGTCAGTGCAACTGGTACACACACCACAGGAACTTTCTTTTCTTCTGGCCAACCAAGTTCCTCCTGGAGCGCCAACTTATTTTGCACCTTTTCCTCAAGGGTTTTTGCACTGTATTTGCGCGCAATTTTGTTGTCGTAGGAGGGTGAGAAATTGGGTGTCATGTGTGTTTTGTTATCCTCATAGTATAGCGGAAAACCCGGGTTCCGGGAAGAGGGGCAGAACTTGTCTTTTTAAGACTTTATTAGGTGATAATCATACTCATATTTAGGACGCGTTTATTGCCCAATTTAAAGCCGTCTTCTGAGGAGAAATAAGGTATGCTTTCGGCGACGTATGAAACACCTCGTCCTGATTGATGGGCACCATATGATGTACCGAGCGTACTGGGCTATTCCTCGTACCCTGAAAACCAGTAAAGGGGAGCAGGTGAATACAGTCTTCGGTATTGCCTCTATGCTCATCACGTTATTGAATGCTGAGAAGCCGGACTCGCTCCTCTTCTGTTTTGATGAGGGCGAGGACACGCTGCGTCACCAGGAGCATAAGGAATATAAGGAGGGACGTGCTGCTACCCCTGACGATTTCTACGTCCAGATTCCACGGGTCATCGAACTGATTGATGCCTTTGGCTTCAAGCATGTTTCGAACCCTCAATTTGAGGCCGATGACTTGCTAGCATCCTATGCTGTCGCGGCTGCGAAGGAGGGGATGAAGGCCAGCATCATTAGTGGAGATAAAGATGTCCTTCAGATGGCGGACACTTCTATCCAAATCGTCATTCCCCATAAGGGATACCAAGCCGCCGAGTATTTGGGTGCTAAAGAAGTGGAGGCGAAGTACGGCTTTCGACCAGACCAAGTTGCCTCCTTTAAAGGGCTCTCGGGCGACAGCTCCGATAACCTCCCTGGCGTGCAGGGAATCGGTCCGAAAACCGCCGTCAAACTGCTGCAAGAATACGGTTCACTCCAGGGTATTTATGACCACATTGATGAGATAAAAGGAGGAGTAAAAGACAAGCTGCTCAAGGACCGTGAGCAAGCCTTCTTCTGCGAGCGTATGGCCGTCCTGAACAGAGACTTACCGCTCACCGTACCACTGGAAGATCTCACTCTTGAAAAGGTGCCGGCACCAGCGGTCCAAAGCTTCTTCCAAACCATGGAATTTTCACTGCTTACGAAGCGCCTCCAATCACTCGTGAACACCGACTACGGTCAGGCGCATTTTCAGCCACTCGCTGCGGCGATTTCTGCACCACAAAAAGTAGACAAAAAAGATCAATTAGCGATGTTTGAGTGAATACATTTGCTACTCATCGATTTTTAGTAGCATAATTTATTTGATCAGACTTTGAGTTTTTCCCTACACAAAGCCATTTTAAATGTTCATATTTTGTGTACGAAAATGCCGATGTTGTTCACCTTTAGTGCACAACACCTGCTTGCGCGTTATAACGGAGCGGTTTTATGCTTCGTTCTGTTCTCTCATTTTTTCGGAGAGATTTCTTCTCATTACCCATCCTTCCCATGCCTCGAGAGCGTGTGCTGGCCAGCCTAGATATAGGCAGTGCCAAAATCCGAACCGTTGTAGCCGTTGCCGATGGTACCGGCGATCAAGAAGTTCCCAACGTCATTGGCGTTGGTCTCTCTCCTTCTCTCGGTATCCGCAAGGGTCACGTGATTGATGTGGAAGAACTCATCCATAATATTATCTCCTCACTCGAAGACGCCGAGCGCATGGCCGGTGTTCCAATTAACCACGTCTTCGTGGGTATGAGTGGAGCGCACATCGAAGCATTCGATAGTCGCGGCGTCATCGCTATCTCTGGAGCAGAGATTAGCGTGGACGACGTGGCCAGGGTGCTGGAGGCTGCCCAGGCAGTCAGCATCCCGGCCAATCGCCGTATTCTTCATATTGAACCAAAGTCCTACGCCGTTGATGAACAGCGTGGCATTAAGAACCCAGTGGGCATGACTGGTATAAGGTTAGAGGTCGAGGCCCACATCATCACCGGTCACATTCAGCACGTGAAGAATATTGAGAAGTGTGTCGACCAAGCTGGTGTCGATATCGACGATGTCGTTCCAGCAACCATTGCCACTGCCGAAGCCGTCCTCACGAAGCGTCAGAAAGAATTAGGTGCGGTCGTCATCGACGTCGGTGCGGGTTGCACCAGCATTGCTGTCTTCGAAGAGGGGACCATCCTTCACTCGGTGACGTTACCAATTGCTGGTGAGAGCGTGACCAATGACATTGCCATCGGTCTTCGCACCTCCATTGATACAGCTGAGAAAATTAAAATAGAATTCGGCTCTGTCCTCCCCGAGGAAATTGCCGAGCGCGAAATGATCGACCTCTCTTCCGTAAGCAAGGTTGATACCCAGACGGTGAGCAAGCGCTACATGGCCGAGATTATGCAGGCGCGTTACTTCGAAATTTTCTCCTTAGTAAAAGCCGAATTGGAACGCATTGGTCGCAGCGGCATGTTGCCAGCCGGCGCACTTCTTACGGGTGCTGCTGTCAAAGCTCCTGGTGCACTGGACCTTGCTCGTGATGTTTTGGGTCTGCCTGTGCAAATGGGCTTCCCCGTCGATATTGGTGGCGTTATTGAAAAGGTCGACGATCCTGCTTATGCCACTGCCCTTGGTACGTTGGTCTGGGGTATGCACGAAGGCAGCCGATCCCCACGGATGGGATCCATCAACTTTGCAAAAACCGCCCAACAAGTTGGCGGCTGGCTTAAGAGCCTCCTTCCTTAATTTCCTTTTTCCCTTCCACTGTCATGTCAGACACTCTCCGCTCCCTCTTCCACAGTCGGTCTTCCGCATCTGCCTCGTCGAATGTAGATGAGACCGCCACGTCCCGCGAAGTCCGCCCCGACGTGAGTCCTGGTGCTACCATCCGCGTCCTGGGTTCAGGCGGCGGTGGCGGTAACGCTGTTGCACGTATGGCTCAAGCCAAGGTGCAAGGCGTTGAATTTATTGCTGTGAACACAGACATGCAGGCGCTGTACCACAACCCAGTCGCTACCAAAATTACGATGGGACGCGGTACGACTCGTGGTCTTGGCGCTGGTGCAAATCCAGACATAGGTAAAAAGGCAGCTGAGGAGAGCACCGAAGAACTGAAGTCAGCTTTGGAAGGAGCTGACATGGTGTTCCTGACAGCCGGTCTTGGTGGTGGAACGGGCGGCGGAAGCTTGACGGTTATTGCTGACTTGGCTCGTAGCATGGACATTCTTACGATTGCCGTTGTCACTATGCCTTTCAGTTTTGAAGGAGCAAAGCGCCGCAAGCAAGCCGAGGAAGCTCTGGAAAGCTTGAAGGATAAGGTGGATACGCTCGTGAAGATTCCAAACGACAAAATCCTTTCGCTGATTGATAAGACAACGCCATTGACCGAAGCATTCCAAGTGGTCGATGAAGTTCTCCAGCATGCCATTGAAGGTATTTCGACTCTCATCACCGTTCATGGCTTGGTGAACGTCGACTTTGCCGACGTAAAGACCATTATGAAAGATGCGGGCACCGCTCTGATGGGTATTGGTTACGGTACTGGTGACAGCCGCGCTGCTGAAGCTGCTCGTGCTGCGGTGGATAGCCCACTGCTCGACCAAGCCATTGATGGCGCGAAGGGTATTCTCTTCAACATCACTGGTGGTACTGACCTCTCCATGTTCGAGGTTGATGAAGCCGCTCGTATTATTACGGAAGCCGCTGACCCAGAAGCAAACATCATCTTTGGCGCCGTGATTGACGAGAACTTTACGGGTGAAGTGAAAGTCACGGTTGTTGCCACTGGCTTTGAGCCGGTCGAAGCGCCACGGCCTTACGCTGTAGGCAACCCTGCAAAGCGCACGTTGGCCCACGCGATGTCGCAAGGCTCATCTCGCACCGATGCCCGTGTCGAAGATCGTCGCGAGCGTGAGGTGCTTGGCAGCAGCTTGCTGGAAGCACGTTCAACTGCCGTACAACTCAACGAAGAAGAATTGGAAGTCCCAGCCTTCATGCGCAAGCGCGTTGGCACCAGCGCAAAGCCAAAACTCGACGAGTAGATTCTTTGGACAGTGTAACAACGCTTCAGGCCGGAAGGACCTGAGGCTTGTTACAAGTTATCCCAATTAAGCCGTGTGCGTTCCCGTTGATCCAAAGCCGCCGCGCGTTTCCGCGCCATGGTCATCTACTTCTTTCCACTCCGCTTGTTCGACTTTTACAAACAACCCTTGAGCAATGCGCTCACCACGCTCGACGGTCACTGGTTGGTCGGAGACGTTCTGTACCTGGACGAAAATTTCATCCTTCGGTCCGTGTTAATACTGATCTATGACTCCGAGTGAATG
>CAZXUD010000042.1:0-7988 GCA_964643805.1 uncultured Candidatus Peribacteria bacterium
ACCACCGCGCTGGATTCCTCTGGGAACAATCGGCACGGCAGCCACGTAAATGACCCCGACTATGTCGCGGGTAACCCTGCTATTACACCAAATCCTTCCGCCTTAGCATTTGATGGCGTGGATGATTATGTAAATGTTTCAGGCACCGGCGGTGTGTTCGATTTAGGCACCGCAAATTTCACCGTATCCACGTTTATTAAAACGACCGAGGGCGATAGCTCGGTTCTCGGCAATTTCAGTGCCGCTCACCGTGGTTGGGGGTTATACCTTTATGACAGCAATCGGGTGAACTTCTTTGGCTACGGCACCCTTGGTATTAATGATGCTTCCCATGCTGCCACCGTATTAGATAACGGCTGGCACCACGTTGCCGGTGTGTACACGAGAACGGGTGACAACCTGAATATTGATACGTACGTCGATGGCAACTTGGTTGGATCTAACTCAGCCCTCGTTGGTGACATCACCTCTAACTCCGCTCTGCTCTTCGGCCGGTACATCGACCAGCCATACTACGATGGCACGTTAGATGACATTCGCGTGTATCAAAGAGCGTTAACCGCAGATGAAATTGAAGACCTAGCGGATGGTTGCGGGAACCCTAGCACTAGTAGCTCTTCCAGTAGCTCATCAACGTCGAGCAGCTCCTCGAGTTCTAGCTCCACCTCAAGTTCTTCCAGCTCATCATCTTCAACAACCTCTTCAAGCAGTAGCTCTTCGTCAGTAAACCCAGCACAAACGTGTGACGGTAAAGCTGCCACCATCTACGTGAAGAACGGGAAGATCGTCGGCGGACCAGACAACGGAGATAATTATTACGGTGTTCTCCGTGGTACCAATGGCGATGACGTCATTGTGGGAACCAATGATTCCGACATCATTGGCGCAAAAAATGGTAAAGACACCGTCTGTAGTCGAGGCGGTAATGACATTGCGTACGGCGATAACGGTAAAGACAGCGTCTTCGGTGGTAATGGACGCAATATCATCTTAGGCGGCGATGGTAACGATTACCTTCGTGTCGGCAATGGACGCAGCATTCTGAACGGTGGCAACGGTAAAGATGACTGCGACGCCAATAATAACAACTCGCTCCTCGTGAGCTGCGAACTCTAAGCAAGATCACATCATCGAATGAAGGGGGCACTTCGGTGCCCCTTTTTCTTTAGGAAATCCCCCGCCCTGGTTTTTTGGGTAACTGATGAGGTTTTAGACGATTGTTAAGACCATGATACATTCCGAAAAAGAGTCTACGGGAGTTAGAAAGAATGCTTTGCTGACTGCGTCATCAATAGTGGATGAGCACTATTCATTCTTTATTTTTTCCCCTCAATCCTATGACAACCCGTCACACCAATTCACGGTCCTCTCGTGCACATTCTTCATCTCGAAGGGGAACCAGTTCACGTGCGCAAGGCAGAAAGCCTACTGCACGTACTCGTGATACAAAAGGCAAGTTTACGTCGACGCAGAAAAGAGACGATACTAGATAAGTTCGATGGCGTTCGTCTCCCTTTTTATTCTCTATGACAACTCCGATCAATCGACATAGTTTGAATGCCATCATTGTCGCCATAGCGCTCTTTGTCATTGTCGTCTTCACCTTCTTTTTTGCCCAGTCATTTGTACAAAATGGTGCTTCCTACCGTTACGGTCCTTCTTTCAGGACTCCGGTAGAAAGCACTGACGACAATGACATTGAGGTTTTCAGTGCTGTTATTCGCTAGACTCATACCAATGCCAATCTTGCTCTTCGCCATCGCGCTCTTCGTCCCACGCTTTGTGATTTTTCTGCTGTGGCTATTCACCAATTGGTTTGAAGGTGTTTTCAGCTCCTTTTTTATTCCCATCCTGAGTTTTATTTTTACCCCGTACACGCTGCTTTGGTACACGGTTGTCTTTAAGTATTACGATGGAGAATGGAGATTATTTCAGATCATTTTTCTCATCATAGCGCTGGGCTTTGACGTGTTGCCCATGCGCCGTCATTCATGAACTGAGCGGTAGTTTCTATATAAAAAATTAATATAATTTGTATATACAATCAGCTCCTATCAGTCTAAACTCCCGACTGCTAATTTGCTGTGCTTTCATAGCAAGAAGCCTTTTCCACTCAATTCTTCCAAAACTTTCTATGGCTACTCCTCAGCTAGCTACCAAAATTGAACCACTCGGCGACCGTGTGGTCGTTATGCCGTTAGAAAAAGAACAAGTGACGGCTTCCGGCATTATGATTCCGGATACCGCCTCTGGCGAAAAGCCACAGGAGGGTGTTGTAATCGCACTTGGAAAAGGGGGTGTAAGTAAAGACTCCCCTAATCCATCTGAATTTTTGAAGGTTGGCGACAAGGTTCTCTTTGGTAAGTA
Source organism: uncultured Candidatus Peribacteria bacterium (assembly GCA_964643805.1). GTDB lineage: Bacteria > Patescibacteriota > Gracilibacteria > Peribacterales > Peribacteraceae > CAZXUD01. The sequence continues at coordinate 2,368 of CAZXUD010000042.1, forward strand.
CGCCGGTGATGATGTGAAATTAAAATCGAAAGACGGCAAAGACATTGAAGTAAAAATACTTCACCTCGACTCCGTTCTTGGCAAAGTGAACTAAATTTTTTTGATATTTCTTTTCTTCCGTACCTCTCTTCTTTATGGCTAAGCAACTTATTTTCAGCAACGACGCCCGCGACAAAGTTCTCGTCGGCGTTACTAAACTGGCCGCTGCGGTCCGCGCAACCATGGGTCCAAAGGGACGTAACGTTCTGATTGAAAAATCGTACGGTGCTCCGACTGTCACCAAAGATGGTGTAACCGTCGCGAAAGAGATTGAACTGGAAGATAAGTTTGAAAACATGGGTGCGCAATTAGTAAAGGAAGCTGCCACCAAAACAAACGACGCAGCTGGTGACGGTACCACGACCGCAACCGTGCTTGCTCACGCCATTATGGAAGAAGGTCTCAAGCACCTTACCTCTGGTTCCAATGCCATTTCTATTAAGCGTGGTATTGATAAAGCGGTTGAGACGGTTGTGAAAGAGTTAGGCAAGATGAAGAAAGATATTAAAAAGAAAGAGGAATACACCGCGGTCGCTACCATTTCTGCTCAAGACAAAGAGGTGGGCGAAATTATTGCTGCAGTCATTGAAGAGACGACGAAGAATGGCGATTTGAAGAATGCTGTTATCACTGTGGAAGCAGGCCAGACACTCGGCATTGAAAAAGAATACGTCGAGGGCATGCAATTCGATAGCGGCTACATCTCAGCTTACTTCGTAACGGATACCGCCAAGATGGAAGCCGTTTTCCAAAATCCTTACGTTCTCATTACCGATAAAAAGATCAGTTCGATTCAGGAAATTCTTCCTCTCTTAGAGCAGCTGGCTCAGAAAGGCCGCAAGGAGATTGTGATCATTGCAGAGAATGTCGAAGGCGAGGCCTTGGCCACGTTGGTATTAAACAAACTCCGTGGCACCTTCTCAGCCTTAGCAGTCAAAGCTCCCGCTTTCGGTGACCGTCGCAAAGAAATTTTGCGCGACATTGCTGCCCTCACCGGTGGCCGTGTCATTTCCGAGGAAGTGGGCTTGAAGCTAGAGAACGCCACGATTGAGGATCTCGGAAAAGCACGACGCATTGTGTCCGATAAAGATAAGACATTGATTATTGGTGGTAGCGGAAAAAAGACAGAGATTGATGCTCGCATCAAAGAAATCAAAGCCGCTTTAGAAAACACCAAGAGCGACTTCGATCGTGAAAAACTGCTCGAGCGCTTGGCTAAATTGAGTGGCGGTGTCGCCGTCATTAAAGTCGGCGCTGCAACCGAGGTGGAGCAGAAAGAGAAGCAGCACCGCGTCGAAGACGCGTTGTCTGCCACCCGCGCTGCCGCGGAGGAAGGCATTCTGCCTGGTGGTGGCGTGGCCTACATTCGTGCGCTCCCTGCACTGGAGAAATTGAAGGGCGCTAATGAAGACGAGCAGATTGGTATCGACATCATTGCGGCTGCTCTGACCGCACCACTCGAAAACATTGCAGCCAATGCTGGTGCTCAAGGCAAAGTCGTCGTTGAAAAAGTCAGAGGTATGAAAGGAGGCAACGGCTACAACGCCCTCACGGGTGATTATGAAGATCTAGTGGCCAACATGGTGATTGACCCAATGAAGGTCACCCGTTGCGCTCTGGAGAACGCTGCTTCCGTCGCTTCTATGTTCCTAACCTTAGAAGCTGCTGTCGCTGAGATTCCAAAGAAGAACGAGCCAATGCCACCACAGGGTGGGGGTATGGGCGACATGGGTTTCTAAACGCACGCACATTAAAAACGTCACCCAATCGTAATCGAAGGGGTGAAGTTTTTTAATGTCTTAATTAACTGTAGAAGTATTGTGCCACGTGAGCAGCAACAATTCCTCCAAGCAGTGGTCCGACCATGTACATCAACGATGATGCATCAAGACCGATGGCAACGGCTGGATTCAGAATGCCATTGGAACCAGTGAAGGAAGCCAAGACGATTCCCAAGAACAAAGAACCACCAATCACAGCACCTGCTGCACCTGGCGTTACTTTTTTGTACACAACCGAACAGACTCCAAACACCAATATAAATGCGCCAATCAATTCGGCTACACCCACTTCGACAGAATCGACAATGGTCAAATTGGTAGCTCCACCAATGAGAGCATTCGCAAGAGCCAAGGCCAATACACCACCCAGTAATTGGGAAACGATGTACCACATGGCTTCCTTGGTATGAATCTTATGAATACTGAGGAGACCAATGGTCACTGCTGGATTCATGTGTGCACCGCTCACTGAGCCAATGGTGTACACAAAAAGACCGACCGTCAGAGCAGCAATCAGTGGTGCTGCATCACTGGCGTTCAAGCGTAAGGCTGCGGACACACCGAGTGTTAAGACGAGTGCGCCGAGGAATTCCGCTGAACATTTTTTAATAGGAATCGAGTTCATGAAAATTTCGGGGAAAGAACGGTTCAAAGTATAGCAATCGCAAAACGAAGATCGAGTCGCTGGAAAGAATCTGGTATAGTAAACAAAGTTTCTTCCTGTTTAAAATGATTCGAATCAATCACTTCTTGCAAAATTACGCTCCTGTCGACGTTTCGTCACACTCTGTTGTAACAATGTCTAGAATTTCCTCTGCATCAAAACATGAATAAAAAGAACGGCGTCTTCATCGTGCTCGAAGGACCAGATGGCGCTGGCACAACACGCCACAGTGAGTGGCTGGCAGAAAATCTTTCGCGTGCGGGTCATGACGTTCTTCTTACGAGTGAACCGACGAATGACCCCATCGGAAAACAGATCCGTGCGAAGTTAAAGAGTGACACGAAGCTAGAACCGGCGGAAATTCAGGAGTTGTTTGTTAAAGATAGAGCGCATCACGTCGAACACATTATTCTGCCGGCACTGGCTGAAGGAAAAATTGTGATAACCGATCGGTACGCACTTTCAACCATTATCTATGGCACCGCTCAAGGTCTCGACGAAGCCTGGCTGCGAGAACTGAACAAAGACTTCCCCACTCCAGCACTCACTATTATCACGCTGCCACCATTCGAAGTCTGTCGCGAACGAGTCTTGGGTCGTGAGCAGCGCGATCAAATGGAAGAAGACAGTCTGCAGCGAAAGGTGTACAGCTTGTACGTTGCTGTCGATGAACCAAATACTTTTTTTGTAGATACGTCAAAAGAGAAGGAGATTGCCTCCCAACAAGTATTTATTACCGCTCAGAAATTTCTTTAGGCCGATCTTGGCGCGTTTCTCAAATAATTCAAGTCACAATTAACGCAAGCATTGCGTGCATCATCTTGCACTCTTTCACAAGCTTGAGCTGAAGAATTTTGTAAACGACATTGATGTTCCAGTCCTTTTTTATGAATTGCTACCTGGGCCTGATTAAATCCACCGGGCTCTAACCTGTTTTGAAATATTTTTACATCCCGATCAGATGGCTCAGGAATATTCATTAAGGGTCAAGCTACCACTAGAAAACGGAAGAGCAATCAACACCACTTCCCAATGGGGACAACCATTTCAAAATACTAATCCAAAATCAGAGCTGTCAAACGCTCCAGACATCAGTATTATAGGGCTATGTCAGCCACAATCCTCTCCGGCCGAGATGCTGCAGATCATCTTTTGGAGAACCTGAAGAAACAGGTAAAAAAGTTGAACCCAAAATTGGTGGTTGTGCAAGTGGGCGAAGATCCGGCTAGTAGTAGTTACATTAAACAGAAGATAAAAAGCTGCGATCAAGTGGGCATGCGCCATGAACATAAGCACTTATCAGCTGATACAACGATCGACGATTTGATGAACGAAATTGATAACTTAAATGAAGATGACGATGTCGCCGGCTTCATTGTGCAAGTCCCCCTCCCTGCACAACTCCAAGAGCACCTGCCAAAAATTATTCGCGCCATTGATCCTAAAAAAGATGTGGATGGATTCGGCGCGTACAACTTAGGCAAAGTGTTTCTGTCCACAGACTTCGAGCACCTGCCTCCGGCAACACCGGCTGGCGTGGTTGCTCTTCTGGAATACTACAAAGTTGATGTGAAAGGAAAGCACGCAGTGGTCGTTGGTCGAAGTAATACCGTCGGCAAGCCGCTGGCAGTGATGCTTCTCAATCGCGATGCGACCGTGACGGTCTGTCACAGTAAGACGAAAGATTTAAAAGCCATCACGACACAAGCAGACATTCTCATCGCTGCTCTGGGCAAACCAAAATTCATCACAGCCGACATGGTGAAAAAAGGCGCTGTAGTGATTGATGTTGGTATTCATAAGACTGCGGACGGCATGACTGGCGATGTGGATTTTGAAACAGTGAAAGAAGTCGCATCCGCCATTTCACCAGTCCCTGGTGGCGTTGGACCTATGACGGTCTTCGGACTCATCCGAAATTGTGTGCGTGCAAAAGAGCGTCAAATAAACGATTGAGCACGACTCTACGATGCAATTACCTTGCACTTCGGCGATTCATCTTTAAAATGCATACGTGGATAACACCTGTCTCTTTTTTACTTCCAGGAACGCCTGCCACCGGCTGTGCACCTGGGGTCATTTCGCCATCTCTCTATGTGCGGTTTAATTGCAGTTTCCGGCTTCAGAGACGCCATTTCAGACCTCTACGATGGCATGATTATGTTGCAACACCGCGGCCAAGATGCCGCTGGTATTGTTACCTACGATAGCCAGTTCCATTTGAAGAAGAGTAACGGCATGGTCCGTGACGTCTTCCATTCTCGCTCTCTTGCCCGCTTAAAGGGTCGGGTGGGTATTGGTCACGTGCGCTACCCCACTGCCGGTTGCTCCAGTGAGTTTGAAGCCCAACCATTCTTCGTCAACGTGCCATTTGGTATTGCGTTGGCGCACAACGGCAACCTGACCAATGCTGACGAGCTCCGCAAAGAATTAATTGAGAAGAGCTACCGTCACCTCAATACGAATTCCGATTCTGAAGTCCTGCTCAACGTCTTCGCTTCAGCCTTACGTCACCAGCGTCCCGACAAATTACAGCCACAACACATCTTTGGTGCCGTGAAACAAGTCATGCGTCGCTGCAAAGGTGCCTACTCTGCCATCGCTTTGATTGGCGGCCACGGCATCGTTGGCTTCCGAGATCCGTATGGCATTCGCCCTCTCCAGCTTGGTGTTCGAAAATTTGGTATGAAGGAGGAATACATCATTGCTTCCGAGGACACGCCATTTAAAGCTCTCGACTTTGAATTCCTCCGCAACATTCAACCAGGTGAAGTGGTCTTCATCGATAAGAACAACAAGCTCCACAGTAAGCAGATCCGTAAGGGTAAACTCAGCCCTTGTCTGTTTGAGTGGGTCTACTTGGCTGCTCCAGACTCCACCATTGACGGTGTGAACGTCTACAAGGCTCGTGTCCGTATGGGTGAGTACCTTGCCAAGCAGATTAAAGAATCAGGCATTCACATTGATTCCGTTATTCCTGTGCCAGATACAGGCCGTCCGGTAGCTGCTGGTATCTCCGATAAGCTCAAGATCCGCTACCGCGAAGGCTTAATTAAGAACCGCTACATTGGCCGCACGTTCATCATGCCGGGCCAGGGCATTCGCCAACGGAGCCTGCGCTTTAAACTGCACCCGAT
>CAZXUD010000043.1:0-7938 GCA_964643805.1 uncultured Candidatus Peribacteria bacterium
TTGTCTGGCAAGTAACGCTCCGTGAGGTAGCGCTTGCTCAAATGAACAGCTGCTTCCACGGCTTCATCCGTAATTTCCAGGTGGTGGTAATCCTCAAAGCTCTTCTTAATACCTTGAAGAATCTTAATCGTATCTTCGGCGTTCGTTTCTTCCACATGAATCGACTGGAACCGGCGCTCTAAGGCGCGGTCCTTTTCGATGGTGCGATATTCATCCAACGTTGTGGCACCGACTACCTGAATCGTGCCGCGACTTAAGGCTGGCTTGAGAATATTCGCTGCATCAAGTGAGCCTTCGGCAGAGCCGGCGCCCACGACGGTGTGTAATTCATCAATGAAGAGGAGAATGTCGTTTCCACTCTGGACGGCCTCCTTAATAATGTCGTCGAAACGCTGCTCAAATTCACCGCGGTACTTGGTACCAGCGACGAGCGAGCCCATATTCAGCACAAGCACACGCTTGTTACGTAATGATGTTGGCACAGACCCAACAGCAATGCGTTGGGCGAGTCCTTCGACAATCGCCGTCTTACCAACACCCGGTTCGCCGATCAACACCGGATTATTTTTCGTCTTACGACTCAAAATGTGGATGACACGCTCAATTTCTTGGTCGCGTCCGATGATCGGATCAATCTTTCCGTCTTTTGCTTTCTTAATAAGGTCTTCCGTAAAGTAATCGAGCACCGGCGTCTTACTCTTGGCATCAGTTTTGCGGCGCTTCATAGCTTCTGGGTCACCCATGGGGGTGTTCTGCATGCCAACAATGGCGCCTTGTAAGCTTTGGAAGAATGATTCAAGCGACTGCTCCATATCATGGTTCTGTTTCTTGAACTGATTAATCTGTCCGAACATTTCTTCCACGTGTGAGCGAAGGTCAGCCGGATCAACTTGCATCTGTTCCAAGATCACCGTGGCTGCATTCTTTTCCGTCGAGACTAATGCGTGCAACAAGTGTTCCGTACCCACGTTTGCGTGGCGGAACTTGTGCGCAGTAATCACGCTCTGCTCAATCACATTGTGTAAGAACTGTGACAAGCCGTGCTTCACATGTTTTCCTTCAACGTCCTGTGCTTTCATAGCACGCAAGATGATGCGTACGTTCTCCAACGTGACACCTGCACCAGTAAAGATTGAGAATCCTAATGATTTTGGAATACTCAGCAGTCCGAGCAGTAAATGTTCGGTACCGATGTAGGCGCTTTTCATGGCCTTCGCTTCTTGCTCAGCAATTTGCAGAGCGAGTTTGGCATTGGGAGTGAAGCGATCAAATGGGTGCATAGATATTAGTGAGAAAAATGTGCAGTTATCACTCTACCAGACCGAGTGATAATGGTCGATAGAATTCTGAACATATTATCAGACGAATGAAGGAGCGAATAGTTTTGGAAAGAGCGGGAAAATGTTCTCGTATACTCTACGTTCGCATACAAAAGTTGTTCAAATCTTTTGCCTTGCCACAACGAAAGAATGGTTCTTTTGATCTAGGATCCACCCAACGTGAATCACGAGGCAAAACGACCTTCGTATAGCATTCTATACATTCGATAGTTCCTCCTAATTTTGACGATTCCGCCAGTCCTCCAAAAATATTGTAAGGATAGTTGTCACTGGCACCGACAAGAGGATACCGAGGACAGGGTGAACGGTATCAGGGAAACTAATACCGACCATCATGCTGAAAATAATTGCGATGGAGGAGAGGCCCACTGCGCGTTTCATAATAAGAGGAACGAGCAGGTTGTTCTCGCACCATTGAATAACGTAGTACACACACGCGATGATCAACGCCCATACCAATCCACCCTGCGTTGCTGCAATCAGAACGGCAGGCACTGCGGCGAAGAGAGGACCGACCGCTGGAATTAATTCAAACATGCCCGCAAGCACCGCCAGTGTGAGGGCATATTCCATGCCGAGAATGGTGAGTGTGATGAGCGTCAGCAAGAAGATGCTGAACATCAGCGTAATTTCTCCACGCACCCACTGACCAATCTTGGTATGAATAGCTTCCGACTTAATGTCCGCATACAAACGGTAGTTCTCTGGCAAGAAGCCACGGATCCAACGGATGATGCGCTCCTTTTCCATCTGCATGAAGAAGGCGAGGACTAACACCAAGATGAAACTCACCATGAAGTTCACCACCGAGCCAGCTACACGAATTGCGAAGAATACGGAATCTTGAGCAATGTTTCCTAGATTCTGACCTGTCTGTTGCAACGAGAGGACGAATTGATCTAAGGAGACGTTCTCAAACGTCGCCTGTAAGAAGCGACTGATTTGCGCGTTCATTTCTGCACCCACCAAAGGAATATGGACCTGAGGATCTTGCAAGAATGGTCCAAGGTCCAGTGAAACACTGCGGGCAATGTCTTGAATTTGTTTCGCAATGATTGGAACGAGTGAGAAGACCAAGAAGAGCAACAAGCACAGTGCGACTAAGTAGTGCAACAGTACTGCAATGGCACGGGGAATACCCCAGCTCTGCATGCGCTGCACACCGGAATCAATGACGGTCGCAACGAATACAGAAAGTAATAGTAATAAGATTTTGTGACGGAGAACAAAGAGGAGATACACACCAAGAAGAATTGCTAATATCACAAACGTGGCGCGCACGACGCTCCCAGTCGAAATATGCATCGTCGTCTCCTGTCGTTGCAGTCGCTTCGGTAACGCAGCTGGTCGTACTTCCTCTTTCGATTCCAATGTCAGACGCGCCTGGCGTAGCATGCGTTGTGCCTTTTCGCCTATAATACGAATGGAGGAGAACGCCGCTGGTTTCTTTTTAGGTGTCATATACCGGCTATGCTAGAGACAACGAAGTCAATAATAAAGAAGCACAGAGCAGAAACTATCATTCCGACAATCGCAAAACGAATGGTGGCCTTCGCTTTATCTTTACTAGCACCCATCGCTTCACCTAAAACATATTGGTAACCACCGATCATCAACATGACCAAGCAAATGACTCCGGTAAACATAAAAATAATCTCAATCAGGTGCGCAATGAAGTTTGGCACACACTCCGCGTGAATTTCTCCTGATTCAAAATCACAGCCTTCAATGCCTTCTTCAATAATGGACTGGGCCGCTGCCGGCAAAGGCAGCAAAGCGATGTTGAAGAGGAGGTATCGCCACATTTCCTCTCTATAATGCGCAAAACGGGCACTGCAAGCGATTGCATTCAGTTGAGAGAATACAGGATTATGCTCTCGCAGAAGATGCGAATCTGTTGGTAAAGCAGGCTTCTCTATGACAATATGCGCGTCGCATGACCAATTTCTCGTGGTCCACAACGCCCCGGCCGATTGTCGCTCTTGCTCCTATGGCAGGCGTGACCGATGGCTCGTACCGACAATTTATTAAGAGCATTGCGCCGGAGACGATCGTCTTCACCGAGTTTTTAAGCACGGATGCGATTCACTACGGTGCAAAGAAGACGATGGAGATGGTGGATTTTGATCCGGCCGTGGAGCGCCCTTTTATTGTGCAGGTGTTCGGCAAAGATCCGGAACACTTTCTCTCCGCCGCAAAAGTGATTGAGCAAATGGGTGCCGACGGCATCGACATCAACATGGGTTGTCCCGCCGCGAAGGTCGTTTCTTCCTGTCACGGCTCCGCACTCATTCAAAAACCGGAGTTGGCCCAAGAGTTAGTTCACGCCACGAAGAAAGCGGTCTCGATTCCTGTGAGCGTGAAGACCAGACTCGGTTGGACAACGCAGGACACTCTGATTCCTTTCTGCCAAAAGCTTGTGGAAGCAGGCGCCGAAGCATTATCGATTCATGGACGCACGTATCATGAAAAGTTCAGTGGCAAGGCGCACTGGGAAATGATTTATGAACTGAAAAAGAACATCCGTGTTCCAGTGATCGGCAATGGTGATGTTATGACTGCGCAAGATGCGCTTGATAAGATTGGAAACTTAGATGGCGTGATGATCGGGCGTGGGACGTTTGGAAATCCTTGGGTGATGCGCGACATTGTTGATGCTTTGTATCACAACAAAGTAGCTGCGGAACCAACCGTGAAGACCATCAGCTTCAGCGACAAAATTCCGTACATCCTTCGGCACTGTGAGTTGGCTTGCCGTGTAAAAGGTGAGCAGCGTGGCATGCTGGAAATGCGCCGACACCTTGCGAGTTATGTAAAAGGTATCGATGGTGCGAGCGAGATGCGCGCAAAATTGGTGCGCGTGGAAAAATTAGCGGAGGTGCAATCAATTCTTTGCGTCTAAGAGCTGAGCGATCTCTGCATCCACTTCTGCTTCTATCTCAGCGAAGTGTTGTTTACATTGCAAATCTGCCGCCGCCAATGCTTGATCGAACCGTGCGTCCAACTCTTGTAGTTCTTCGTCAGTGTAAGGCATGTACGTAGCTTACTTCTATATAGATGCTCCATCCAGCTCTTTTAGTTCGGCCAGTTTGGCATCAATAAACTGATCCGTAACTTTTTCGATGGGCATTTTGAAAACTTCAGCCACTCGTTGACGAGCATTTTCAGTAAAGAGGGGAGTAGCTCTCGCTTCAATGGCTACAATAAGACACGTAATGCGCATGGCTTCTTCCATGTCTCTTTGCGAAAGTAATGATCCAGAGTCCATTTGGTTTCGTACTAACTCTTCCAAGCGCTTGAGCGAACCCAGTTGCTGTTCGGTATCAAATCGTTCTGACCACGGAGCACCGGTAAGACCCGTCACCGTGGCTTGAACATTTTGAATCATGCTTCTCAGTGTGTTCATCGTGTCGTCCGACACGTCGAGTTGCAGGAGATCTTCAGCTACGGCTGAGAATGAATCTCGATCAGTTTCGGGAATCAAATCACGAATCAGCATTTCACTAAAGCTGCACTTTTACACCAGGACCCATGGTTGGTGTAATAGTGACAGAAGCAATGTAGTTACCTTTAATACCGCTTGGCTTTGCTTCCTTAATAGCGTGAATCAACGTCTCTAAGTTCTCCTTTAACTTTGCGCTCCCGAACGAAAGCTTACCGAACACAGCGTGGATGATGCCTTGCTTGTCCATCTTCACTTCAATGCGTCCCTTTTTTAATTCAGCGATGGTCTTGGCAATGTCTTGTGTGACAGTTCCTGCTTTTGGGTTTGGCATCAAACCTTTTTGACCGAGTGTCTTTGCAATTTTACCGAGGTCTTTCATCACGGCTGGAACAGCAACAGCAATGTCGAAGTCGATGATGCCTTTATCAATCTCTTTCACGAGATCTTCGTTACCAGCTTTATCAGCACCAGCTTTCTTCGCCGCATCAATTTGATCATCAGGTACGAAGGCAGCAATGCGCACGGACTTACCCGTGCCGTGTGGCAAGGAGACAGTGGTACGAATTAATTGGTCTGCCTGAGTGGTGTCAGCTTCAATGCGAATGTGCACTTCAGCGGTGGAATCAAACTTGGTAGTGCTCAACTTCGTCAAAAGTTCCGTTGCTTCTGCAATTGGGTAAGCACGAGTTTCAACCAAGGCAGCTTTTTCGGTGTACTTCTTGCCGCGCTTGCGGACCACAGCTGTTTTCGTAGACATGAAAGAGAGGGGAAAGTGGTGCAAACGCCCGGACGAATGTCACGAGCTCCCACTAAAAGTGAACGCATTCTGCAGATTCGGCCTTCTCAAGGCAATTATTTTGCCGACTTCTTTCGGCGCTTTGGGGCCTTGCGCTTGGCGGCTGGCTTCTTTGGAGTTTCCTTCTTTGCCACAGGAACCGCTTTGGTAGCAGTTTTCTCTGGTCCGGAGGTAAGCCACGCTAATAAGACACCGTACAGAAGCAATGCGAGCGGAATGACCCACCAGTCAGGGTCCTGAAAGTTACCGACAGCTAATGAAATGCAAACGTGGATGGCAGCTAGTACGAGGGAAAGATAACCAACACTCTTCAAGAAGAAGTGGTAAATGTTTCCTGGTAAAGATTTTACTTCTGCAGGTAAAGATTTTACTTGGTAATCAGCCCCCAAGAAGAGTGCACCGCCCACTGCGAACACCAACAGAAGACTCAAATATACTTCTGGTGTGAAACCTGCGTTGCTTAATGCAGCAATGGCAGTTGGTACAACGCCGATGGTCATCAGTGCAATACCCACGGCCATCATGGTGTAACCAAAAACAGCATGACCGAAGGCGCGCGCGTTCTTTCCGGCTTTCGCTTCCATCAACAACGTGAAGAAAATAATTTGAATAATCGCGACGAACAAAATTGGTTTGAAAAGGTTTCCAACAAAAGCGGCGATGTCGATAAGAAAGGAGGTCATGTGGAGGCGTTAAGTAAATCTAAGTGCGTAGGGTACGAGCCTCCGAACAGAAGCGCATCTAAATAGCATTGCGCAGAAGAAAAGTCGTGCTGTGGCAATGTCTGTCTTAGACGACGGTGATGCCCATTGAACGTGCCGACCCGGCAATAATGTTCATGGCCATATCAATATCTTTCGTGTTGAGGTCTGGCATTTTCTTTTCTGCAATTTCTTTTAACTGTGCCTTGGTAATTGTTCCAACTTTCGTCTTGTTTGGTTCGCCGCTTCCTTTTTGGATCTTCGCTTTCTCCATAATCAAGGTCGTGGCTGGTGGTTCCTTTAAATCAAAATCAAAGGAGCGGTCTTCGTACACACGAATGACCACTGGTACCAACTGACCCTTGCGATCTTGGGTGCGCTCATTGAACGCAGCGCAGAAACCTTGGATATCAACACCCGCCTGACCCAAGATTGGACCAAGAGGAGGTGCAGGGTTGGCAGCGCCACCCATTGCTTGTGCCTTTAATACTTTCTTCAATTTCTTTGCCATAAAGCGGGCATACTCTAAGGAGAGCGGAGGCCTAGGTCAATTGAGTAGAAGAGATTTTCTCCTTTATTGGGCCAGCCGATCAATCAGCTGGAAGAGCTCATCTTCATGCGCAGCGGCCATATGCACCTCGTACAGTCGGTGACCAATGCGAAGGAAGGCGAGTCGCTCCTCATTAATTGCGGGGTCGAAGAAGGTGAGCAGATTGCTCGGTGGGTGATCCGCTGGGCGGCGAGTTTCATCGACTAAGTCACGTACGTCAGAAGAGAAGGACGAGTGGAGTGCCTCCTTTAATGTAGCGAAGTGTGTTTTTACATTTGGTGTCTCTGCCCACGCAATGGCGCCGGCCCGATCACCATCCTTTAATAGGGCTGTTCCGTGCACGGTCGCATCGGAAGCAGGAATTACTTGCGTGAGGAAGACGGATTCACTGGTCTGTTCAAATTGAAAACCATATTCCAACAAGAGTGCCACCATGTCCGGCGCGTCACCCAGCTCTTCACTTGGTTGGCTGGAAGTTTGTGCACTGGATGACTGTGAACTTTGGGAAGCACCCACGCTGGTAGGTAGGGGATTTTGGATAGCAACATCCACCGCTCCTAAGGCTACGAGGAGAGTCAAAAATCCGCCGGTCACAGTCGCTTTCGAAAGCTGCATTCGCGCCGATGGTACCGTACGAGGGAAGAAAAGACGAGCGATCAGACGACGGTCTGTGGTATTATGCCGGCACCATGGCTCTCACCCGTTCTACGCGCAAGCAACCGACAGTCCAGCCAGTCAAGACGGCACGGGAGAGCGATATATTTGAACAAACCTTACGACCAAAGGAGATTGTAGAGTACATCGGACAGGTGCAAGTGAAGGGTCACCTCTTGGTTCATATTGAAGCAGCTCGAAAACGAGGGGAACCATTGGGTCATACCTTATTACATGGACCACCAGGTTTAGGAAAAACCACGCTCGCGCACATCATTGCGCGTGAAATGAATGCGCAAATGCGCATAACCAGTGGACCGGCCATTGAAAAGCCGGGTGACCTAGCATCGCTGCTCACAAATTTAGAAGCCGGTGATGTTCTTTTTATAGATGAGATTCACCGAATGCGTCCGGCAATTGAAGAAGTGCTCTACAGCGCCATGGAAGATTAC
>CAZXUD010000044.1:0-7693 GCA_964643805.1 uncultured Candidatus Peribacteria bacterium
CTTAAAAGACGCGCCTGATAAAGCCGTAGTGATCCGCTCTTTTAGTAAGGCATACACGGGTGCCAATGCGCGCGTAGGATATGCAATTATGGGAAAAGAAGTTGAGTGCCCCTCCTCTTCCCTCCAACCAATCAGTGGTGCTCAAGAACAAATTGCTTTGCAACTGTTGGAACAGACGGGGGAGGTGTTACACAAAGTTGATGAGTTAATAATTTCTGCTCGAGAAAGAATGGAAGATGAACTTACAGCTTTGGGATGTTCCTTAGCGCCCAGCCAAGCCAGCTTTATTCTTTTTGGCCTACCCGAAAAATTTACCGCGGACCGAACTCACCAAGATCTCATGCAGGATCATCGCATTTTAATTCGATCAATGGAAAAAGGTTCACGGGTTGAAAACATGTTGCGTGTATCGATTGGTACCCCTGAACAGAACGCGAAATTTATTGAAGCAATGAAAACTATTCTGCAGAAGAATTAATTTGAGATTGTCACGATACTTGCTGGCTCGCATTCCACCGGACGTTCGAATGTTGGCATTGCTCCGTATGTGGCAGTGTAAGAGTTGCTTGCATTCCAAACAGTAAAGCCACACAAGCCTGCATCGTAGACTGCCTTCATTTGGTCCACCATATTTTGCTTGGTAACACCGTACCCTTGAATCCACGGACGGATCTTCCAAGCATTGTCTCCGGCTAACTTCTTGTAGCCATCTAATGTTCTCCAAACCAGGTAATACATGCGGCTGCCTGGGTTCACTCCGGGGCTGTAATACGCATTCACAGAGAAGGTTGCGGGGTACGCCATCGGTGAAATGACGTCGACGATAGGCGCCAAGTTCACAATATCTTGGCCAAGGTTTGCCAAGTTAATTTCGTAACTCCAACCAAGAATGGCGTACGTACTGATGCCAAGCTTGGTGCCCGGCCCACAACTATCGATGGTATCGCGCGCCATTTGCACATACACCTGCACTTTGCGTGATTTTTCTTCCATAGAAAATACACTCAGTGCCGCAGGTTGTTCGGTGGAAAAGCGGATGTAATCTAAATTGATTTCATCGATGCCACTGGCAGCAAGTGAACAGAGAATTTCTCGGTTGTATTGCAATGCAGTTGGATTTTCAGGATCGATGAATGTGCCACTAATAGTGCGACCCGTTTTTGGACTCACGGGTAAAAATTCTGGTTTGATGGAGGTGAGTGTTGGATCTTTCACCGCAATGTACCGCGCCATGGTGTAGATACCCTTCGATTTTGCAAGCGCGAGAACTTCCGCCAGATTGTACTTAGCGCTTACAAGACCAAGCTCACGCGCCATCGGTGCATCGGCATCAAAGTAAACGGCGGAACCTTTTACATCGAAGATAAACGCATTACCGTTATTCGCAAGAAGTGAATCGATCGTTTCTGACACATACCCTTCTCTGCCCACACTACTTGCTGTGAGGTACACACCAACCGCATGTGTTGCATCAATACCAGTTTTTACGGGCTGAGGTGGTGCTGGATGCAGCTTGAGGTACTCCGCTTTGTCGCGCAGCCTGTTTATTTTGCGAACACGTCCGGTACCTGTCGTCACTGGTGGCATGACCGGTGTCATGTTTTGAAGGGACTGACCAAGCGCTGCAGGATGAGCCACTTTTGGGACGACGGACGGTATCAATCGTTGCCTCGCCAGAGCCATTGGCACGCCAATACTGAGGACGACCATGAGTGTGGTTAACCAGCGTCCCGCGACTTTATAAGATGTCGGCACGGCTCATATCGTGCGGGAGAGCGTAATAAACCGCAAATTTTGTCATTTCTCAAGAACCAAGAAAGTACGGCTAATAAAAAATACTGTGGGAACAACTTGACCCCTTATTGCTCTACCTCTTAAGCTGCAGCCTCCATTGGTTCCCCCGCACCCATTCGTGGTGCCGGGTTTACCCAAGAATCTCTATGGCCACTCTTACGCCATCATCGGAAGATACACGTATCTATGAACTCTGCGTGTTAATTGCTTATCCTCTCACCCAAAAGGAAGAGCAGGAGGCTTTAAAGCGTGTGGAAGAATTGTTTGAAGAAGCTGGTGCGAAGCAGGTATCAAACGATATTTGGGGTCGCCGCGGTTTGGCGTACAAGATCAAAGGTTTTGAAGAAGGAAGTTTTGTCGTTTACTACTGGGACCTTGATCCATCAAAGTTGCGCGACATTGAACGTCAGCTCCTCATTCTTCCGAACGTGTTGCGTCACTTAGTAGTAAAGCCACCAAAAGGATACGAAATGGTCGACTACTCCAAGCAGTTCGATGCTTGGAAGAAAGAGAAGGTTGTTGCTGAAGAAGGCAAAGCGAAGGAGCATGAAGAACGCTTGCGCCAAAAGATGTTGGACAAGCAGAAGCGCCAAACCAAGCCTCGCGCTACCAAGAAAGTTGAGGAAGAAATACCAAAGGAAGCAGCTGCTCCAATGGAGAAAGAAGAGCTTACGAGTGAAATTGATAAACTTATTTCGGGTGACGAGCTCGAAATTTAACCTCCCCCTTGTATATGGCTAAGCCAAAGCAACAACGCCGGACTGACCCACGCCTTAAGGTGTGTCCCTTCTGTGGTAAGGAGGTGAAGTACATTGATTACAAGGACTACCCAACCATGAAGCCCTACACCGATTACTTCGGTAACATTCGCCAGCGTTACTACACTGGTATCTGTCTTAAGCACCAAAAGATGTTACGAACCGCCATTGAACGCGCTCGTTTCATGGCGATGTTGGCGTACCGAAAGTAAGTCGTTTGTCTTACATTCTCGTGCACTTGAACGTACTATTTTTCCATGTCTGGACACAGCAAATGGGCGGGCATCAAACACAAGAAAGCCGTTATTGACGCTAAGCGCGGCAAGATATTTACGCGCCACGCCAAGCTGATTCAAATGGCTGTACGCGAAGGCGGCAATGGTGACCCCGCCATGAACCCGCGCCTCGCTACGGCTATTGAGAACGCCCGTATGGATAACGTACCGAGGGATAACATTGAACGCGCTGTTAAAAAAGGCACGGGCGAAGGCAAAGGCGATCAGATTGTGGAGATTATGTATGCCGCATACGGCCCGGGGGGTGTTGCGGTGTTGATTGAATGTTTATCCGATAACCGCAATCGCACCATCTCCAACGTGCGCGCCTTTATAGAGCGCCACGGCGGCCGTTGGGCAGAGAGCGCCTCTGTGCTTTATATGTTCACCCGCAAAGGCGTGGTGATAGGCAAAGGAACGCTTTCGGATGAAGCGGAACTTGCTTTGATAGAAGCCGGTGCGGATGACATGGAGCGCGATGGTGACATGGTTACTGTTATGACTTCTGCCGCTGCTTGGCCAAAGGTAAGAGACGCATTGAAGCAAGCCGGCTTAGAAGTTGAATCTGCCGGATTGAAATACGTGCCAAACCAAACCATGCCTGTTGCAGATGTTGAGACGGCAAAAAAACTTCTGGAGTTCACCGAAGGATTAGAAGAAGATGAAGATGTATCTGAAGTATTTACAAACGCGGATGTGACGGACGAAGTGGTAGCTCAGTTAAAATAGGCACTACTTTTTCATTCCCAACACAGGTTGATTTGATTCATTTAATTCCAATGACCATGTTTCGCCAATTTGTGGCTTTTTATCTGTTGGAATGGATATTTCAATAGTGTGCCCTGGAGTAAATTCCATCGTGGCCGCTTGAGCATGATTGCAACTACAAGATTCATACACTTTGAGTACTTTTGCCTGCGCATAAGTTCGAACGTCATTACGTTCCTTTTCCTGCCTCAATTTTTGGGCGCGATCAGATTGGATCACACTCCAAACTCCATAAGTGAGAGTCCCGCTAAGAACACCTATCACTGCAACTGCACCGCCAATATTCGCACTTTTATAAAGAAACTCCCGACGATTAAATGTAGAACTAGGCCCATTTCTTGAACTTTCTGGAGAATTCATTGGTGGCCAATTCTCTCTGTGATCAATCTACCAGTCAACTACTCCACCGTAATCGACATTTGATCCTCTGAGATGTGTTTCGTCATGTCTTCTGCGGTAGCTCTAAGAGTGTACGTCCCAGGCGTATCGATGCTGTAGGTCACTTGGTAAGGACTCTGTGGCTTCGTTGATAGGAGCTTGTCATCAAGATAGAACTGCACGTACTTAATGCCGCTGTCTGCATCAGAAGCAGTGGCGCGGATGGTGATTTGTTCACCTGTTTTGAAAACGGTTTTCGTTGGTTCAACCAAGCTGATGTCTGGCAGACCTTCGTCCTCACCAAATTGAATGGTCACACTGTCCTCGGCTTTGTTGTAGTACTCGTCGATCAATTCAACACGTAGTTCGTGGCTTCCCTCTTGTTCAATTGAGCGCGGTACACGAATAGTCGCATTGAAAGGTGCAGCGGTTGAAGTCGACACGAGTTTGTCGTCGATGTAGTAGCGAGCCTCTCGTACTTTGGAACCCACAGAAATATCGATCGTGGCACTGAAGGCTGGGTACGAAGCCATACTCTGTGGTGTTTCAATGGAAACCGTTGGCTTCACCAAGCGCCCAGGCGTGAGACTTGGGTCACACTCTTCGGTTGGCGCAACAGGGAGCTTGAGGAGTGAACCTGTATGCGTGGGATTAGAATTCCAGATGACCATTTGTTGTTTTACCCATTCCTGAACCCCCTTCTCCCACTCTGGCCAGCGGTCGGCGAGAATACTGTGAGCAATGAAGAAGCTTCCGGAAGCAGTTGCGTCGGATGGACAGGCGTCGGACGCGAGCAAGCCCGTTACTTTATCGATCATGAGCTGCGCACACGCTGGATCATCTTTGGTTGGCATTTTTTCTTGCAAGAAGACGTCTGCCTTTCGCAGTTCGACTGGTGTGCATTCTGTGGGCAACTCTCCAGAGAGAGTGGAGATCTGCGCTTGGACGATACCTGCTGGAACGGTGAATGTAGCGGCTGTGTTCTCCATCAAACGATGTGCCTTCATCATGTAGTCACGCCAAATCGGGCTAGCGGTGTTTAAGCCGTCTGCCTTTTCAAACAGAGCGCTGCTATCGGCATTGCCGATCCAAACACCAGTAACAAGTGAAGGCGTGTAACCCAGCGTCCAACCGTTGTCTGGCTTTCGGAGCAAGCAGGTGAATTCATCTTTCCACTCTAAACATTTGTTACTCGTACCCGTTTTGGCCGCTGTTTGGTAACCAGGAACGGTGAGCTGCGACTTCCAATATTCGTTCGGGCGAACTGATTCATCACTTAAGACAGAAGTGATTTGGTATGCAATACGTTCATCCAATGCTTGCTCACCGATGGTATCCAGCTCTGGCTCGTAAAGAATGTTTCCATTCTTATCTTTAATTTTAAGGATGCTCACGATTGGTTTGGCGACGCCACCATCTGCGAATGCGGCGTAACCGTTCACCATTTCAATCAGCGGTGTTTCGCCAGCACCCAGTGCTAATGGCCAACCATATTCAAATGGTTCACCACGCTGCGCAGTGAGTTCGGCGCGCTTCGCAAGCGGAGTGGTAACACCCATGCTAGAAACTAAGCGCAAGATGCTATCTTCGCCACCACCTAGGAAAAATGCTTTCGCGGCGGGGATATTACGTGAGCCACCAAGTGCTTGGCGGATAGTGATAGGCCCCCAGAAGGTGCCATCAAAGTTCTGTGGTGTGTTGTCGCCGATCTTGGTTGGTGCATCGAACAGGACAGTGGCTGGGTTGTATCCCTGCTCAAACGCAGCTGCGTACACGAACGGCTTAAAGCTGGAACCTGGCTGACGTGGCACTTGGACCATGTCGATCTTCCCGCCGTGTTCTTCATCGCTGTAATCTGCATTACCGACGTACGCCAGAATTTGGCGTGTGTCGGGATCAACGGAAAGCAGAGCGATGTTGTGAACACCGAAGCGGTCGAGGGCATCTTGACGATAATTTTCAACGGAGGCTTCAGCCGCCTGTTGCATGTCCCAATCCAAGGTTGTTTCAATGGTGAGTCCACCTCGTTCCAAGAGTCCGGCTTCCGCCGTACCCGCTAATAATTGTTCGGCTTGTTCCCGAACCCACAGCACAAAGTGTGGTGAGCGAATATCTTCGCGCGATGGTGCGAACTCAATGGATTCCAATTCAGCGAGCGCGGCTAACCGTTCTTGCTCGGTAATTTTTCCTTGTTCTTCCATGTTGGCCAACACTTGATCGGTGCGGCCACCAAGGTAGATAGCAGTTGCACCTGAACCAACTTCAGCTCCTAATAGACCAATCGCAATCTCCTCATCTTTAATATCGGAAGCGCGGTCATACTTACCACTCATAATCTTTTGCTGAGCCTCCTCTGTAACCGTGGTCCGCACATGAGCGCCGTACGGACTGAAGTAGGTTGGACGTTGTGGCAGTGCGGCCAAAATAACGGATTGTCCCAAGGTAAGATCTTTTGCACTAATACCGAAATACTCGTGGCTCGCTTGCTCAACACCATAGGCGTTACGACCGAAAGGAATCCAGTTTAGGTAGAGCACGAGTAACTCATCTTTGCCGTAGCTGTGTTCCATTTGGCAACCGAGAATCAGTTCTTTGAACTTACGGTTGATGATGTTGTCCTGCGTTAAGTTGAGCGCCGTGCGTGCTAACTGACGGGTGATGGTGGATGCACCGCCCGATTGACCAAAGCGGAAGACCACACGCGCGAGTGCGCGGATGTCTAAACAGCCACGGTCGTAGTAGCGCTCATCTTCAATCGCCACGACAGCATCTTTTATATGCTGAGGTATTAACTCCCCTTCTATATAGGTTCGGTCTTGATCCTGAAAGAATCGGTACAACTCTGTACCGTTACGATCGGTTACCACCGTACTTTGCGACGCTAAGAAACTGCGTGGGTCACTAATGTTGGGCAGAGTAATCCACAAGAAACTGAAGTAGAGAATTCCTATAATCGCGCCGGCTCCGACCAAACGTAGAACCGTCCGATTTCGGTAAGGCGGCTGCAGTGACTCTTTAAATCCGTATGGAAAAAAGTAGCTGGTGATGGCCGTTAAAAATCGCCGGACGGCCGAAGGCTCACGAGCGATCCGACTGTGGATCCGCTCGGTAGAACGGTCCAGGCGATGTGTCTGGAAGGTAGATACCATACGAAGAGAGCGTAGTGTACGACCAGCCAACCTTGACTGCAACGTGCGAAGGCAAGAAACCTCTGGTACCCTCACACAGTATGAAAATGGTGCAATTCTTCCCACAATTGCTGGCCTCTCTGAGCATAGCCGTGACGCGGATTGCGTATGCTCAAGGTGACTTAAATTCGCTGGATACAGCCGAACTTACCGGTCTAGATATGGGAGATATAAGTGTGCAGGAAGCGATTGATAACCTGGTAACAGTCTTGCAATTCACAGTTATTCCTGTTGCTACAGCCATTTTCGCGGTTGGTGCCCTGCTGTATGTTTTAGGGGCAGATAAGGAGGAGACGAAAAACAAAGGAAAAGATTTCATGATTGGTTCACTTATTGGCGTGGCTATTGTGCTGGGTGCACGGGCCATTCTGAATTTGACCTTGTATTTCATTTACGGGTGATTGGGGCGAGGTACAATTGAGAGGTTATGTCAGACCCTCAGCCTTCCACCGATACAACATTAGACCGACTGGAGGCAGCGGAGGAACTCAAGCTAGCCGGAAAGCATGAGGAGGCTTTAGTGATTTTGGAA
>CAZXUD010000045.1:0-7606 GCA_964643805.1 uncultured Candidatus Peribacteria bacterium
CGCAAAGAAGAGGAACTTTTGATTGGTAAGCTCTGCTTTCAAAATAGCGGTGACGCGCTCCTCTGGCTGTAACTGCAACAAATTGACGATTGCTGAGCCTTTCGCCACACGGCTGGCCTGAGGCAATTCGTACGCTGGCAAACGGAATACACGACCAGTGTTCGTGAAGAACAACAAGTCATCGTGGTTCATCACGTGCAACATCGACATGATTTCATCATCATCTTTGGTCGTCATACCCTTCACGCCCTTACCACCGCGGTGTTGTGCGCGGAATTGCATAGGACTTAAACGCTTCACGTAGCCTCCTTCCGTGAGAGCCACGATCATTGGTGCATTTGGAATCGTGTCTTTCGCGCTGAACTCACCTACTGCATGTTTTACAATGCGTGTGCGGCGTTCATCACCGTAGATTTCTTTAATTTCTTTAATTTCATCGCTGACGATCTTGTCGATTTTCTTTTTATCCTTCAAAACACTTTCACACCAAGCAATGAATTCCAATCTCTCCTTCAATTCATCTTCAATTTTCTGTCGTTCTAAGCCAGACAGTGTCTGCAAACGCATTTGCAAGATTGCGTCGGCTTGAAGATCGCTCAATTTGAACTTCTTCATCAAGTTCTCCTTCGCGATTTCTTTATCCTTACTCTTCTTGATGGTCTCGATGACATCATCAATGTTTTTCAACGCTTTGCTCAAGCCTTCCAAGATGTGCGCTCGCTCTTTTGCACGATCACGATCGAACGTGATGCGACGTGTGGTAACAACCCGTCGGTGGTCGACGAAAATTTGAAGCAACTCTTGCAGATTGAGGAGGCGTGGCTGCAAGCCATCGCTCAGCGCAATCATGTTGTAACCGAAACTGCTCTGCAGTTCGGTGTGCTTGAAGAGCTGGTTCAACACTTTCTGTGGATACGAGTCGCGCTTCAGTTCAATGATGACACGCAGACCGTCACGGTCTGATTCATCACGGACGTCGGAGATGCCTTGGATCACCTTATCAGTGACCAATTTGGCGATTCTCTCGATCATTGTGGACTTATTCACCTGGTATGGAATTTCGGAAATGCGAATGATGTTGCGGCCTTTCACCTCTTCAATTTCTGCCACACCACGAATAATGATGCTGCCGCGACCCGTGAGGTACGCGTGCTTGAGTGCTTCTTTACCGTAGACGACACCACCAGTCGGAAAGTCTGGACCTTTCACAAATTGGAGGAGGTCTTCCACCGTGGCTTCTTCGTTCTCCATTAAGTGGAGCGTCGCATCAATTAATTCGGTGAGGTTGTGTGGCGGAATGTTGTTTGCCATACCCACTGCGATACCGACGGTACCGTTCAGGAGCAGGTTTGGAACTTTAGCCGGCAGCACCACTGGCTCTTTACGAGAGTCGTCGTAGTTTGGAATGAAGTTGACCGTATCTTTCTCAATATCCTTCAACATTTCTTCGGCCATCTTCTGCATTTTGACCTCGGTGTAACGATAGGCAGCGGCACCGTCTCCGTCGATGGAACCGAAGTTTCCTTGGCCTCGTACCAATGGGTAGCGCATGGAGAATTCTTGAACCAAGCGCACCATTGCATCGTACACAGACGAGTCACCGTGTGGGTGGTACTTACCAAGCACGTCTCCGACTACGGTGGCAGACTTCTTAAACTTGGCGGAAGCTCGTAGGCCCGCCTCATGCATAACGTACAAAATACGTCGGTGCACTGGCTTTAAACCGTCACGTGCATCTGGCAGAGCACGAGCGACAATGACGCTCATGGCGTAGTCCAAGTAGCTCTCCTCCATTTCCGTCACAATTGGGCGAGGCTCAATGTGACCAATATTCGCCAAAGCCTTCTCACTCATGGGAGGTTTGACTGGCTTGGTTTCTGCTGGCTCAGCAGCACCCTCTTCTGGCTTTTCTTCCGGCAGGCCTTCGGTGTCCTCGTTCTTCTTTTTTGGCATGTATCAAGTGATGAATCAGCGCAAAAACGCCGTCGCCGGTATGATACCGGAACAGTGAAAAGTTGAAAGAGATTTTGCCATCAGGAAACCGTATAGTTCGGTATGCTTTGCACATGTTGTCCATCGTAGCCACGCCCATCGGCAATCTTGGAGATATCACCCTACGGGCGATGGAAACCTTTAAAATGTGCAGTGCCATCGTCTGTGAAGACACGCGGGTGACCGGCAATTTACTGAAGCAATTAGACCTACCTAAGAAGGAACTGGTCAGCTTTCACGGCTACAGTAACCCTGAAAAATTGGACGCTATAATAAGGAGGTTGCATGAGGGCGAGCACATTGTGCTGGTAAGCGATGCAGGCACACCGGGCATTAGCGACCCCGGTTACGCTTTGGTATCTCGTGTGCGAGAGGAGAATATAAAGATAGAAGTGATTCCAGGTGCGTCCGCGTTCCTTACTGCTTTGAGCGGGAGCGGTCTCCCCATTAATCAGTTTGTGTACCTCGGCTTCCTTCCTTTAAGGAAGGGCCGCCAAACAATGTTGAAATCATTTGTAGAGGAAGAGAGGACCATCGTGTTCTATGAGTCTGTGCACCGCATTGAAAAAACCCTGAACGAAATAGCGGAAGCTTTGGTAGATCAACCCGATCGCCCCGTGGTGATCGGTCGTGAGCTTACCAAGATGCACGAAGAAATTATTCATTCCACCGTGAAAGACCTTCCGGCACTCTCAAAAGAGATGATGCAGAAGGGAGAATTTGTCGTGGTGATCGGTGCGCTCTAATTATGGAAGCACACTTTCAGGGTTCATGTGCACACCATCTTTAATAACTTCGAAGTGAAGGTGGGAACCAGTCGTCATTGGTCCAGCGCCATGCGTGCCTGGTGCGCCACCACTTAAACCGATGGTTTCGCCCTGTGTCACATGTTGGCCTGCCACCACATGCATTTGGGAAAGGTGGCCATATAAGGTGGCGTAACCACCACGATGACCGATAAGAATGTACGAGTAGCCGTACTGTCCGCCGTCTTTTACGCGGTGAACAATACCTTCTGCCGCTGCACGAACATCGGAGCCCTGCGTCTTAGCGATGTCGATAGCCTTATGCGGTACACCGAAGTACGCCTGGTATTCACGATTGAAGTAATCAGCCGTTAAACGACCACTGACCGGCCAAATAAACTTTGGCGTGCCGGTGGTACTTGCAGATTTGCTGCGCAAACCTTTCGCGATAAGGTCTTGTTCAGCACTTTCACGAATTTCATTATCGTACTCGGCCAATCTGGTTTGCATCGCCGCAATTTCTGCATCGACCGCCGCTTGAATCTGTTTAATTTCTTCCAATGCCGCTTCGGTCGCCATCACTTTGCTTTTGGCTTCCTCATATACGGCCAATGCTTCGTCATACTCCACACCAAGTGTGCCGTAGTCTTCGCGCAAGGCTGTGAGGTTCTTGGTGAGAATGCTCATGGCAGTCATATCTTTCATCAAACGCATACGAGCACGGGACAACGCCCGCTGCCGTAAGCCGTTTTCTACTTGATCACCCAAAGAGACCCCCGTCAACTTTGGCACCAAGACATCACTGATATCGTCATCAGCGGAAGCAACAAATTGCTGAAAGCGAACGTAGCCTTCCACGAACGAAAGCAATTCTTTCCGTTGCTCGTCGAGGAACGACTCCAACTCTTCTTCGTTGGTTGGGTCCACGCCATATTTTTCTTCGTACTCACTGGCACGTTTTAATTTACGAGCCATGCGTCGGCGCATTTCACGTTTTTCTTTTCCTAAACGATCCAACTTTCGTTGCGCCTTCTTGAGTAACTTTTCATTCTCTTCTTTTGCCATGCGTAAGCCGTGCACATTTTTTTGCTGAGCGGCAGCGTGATCGGCGGCGTCATCAATTGCTTGGAGTACGTCTTGGTTTTTTTCCTGGGTGATGTTGGAAAACGCGTACGTAAATTTACCGGCCACCACCACCAAGCAGATCATCATTGCCGTGCAAATATAGGTACGGAGTTTGTTTGTGTTCATTTACATATATTATACTATATTTTATCAATTTGTGCAATACACCACTTTTGCCCATTAAGACCAGCCCCGTTGCCCATCCAACCCTCCAATTTTTCCCTATAAAAAGGGCAACTGTGTCTGGTACAGTAACCGCTCATGATTGCTCGTCTCCGTGGAACTATCATGCGGCAAGAGATGGGGCATCTACTCGTAGATGTTCAAGGAGTGGGCTACAACGTGCACGTACCGCTGACTGTGTGGGAACAGGTGCAGGAGAATGAGGAACAGACCCTCTGGATTTCAACATACGTCCGGGTAGATCGCTTAGATCTCTTCGGTTTCTTAGATCGTTCCAGTCGCATCTTCTTTGTACTAGTGATTGCTCAGTCCGGCATAGGACCAAAGCTCGGCTTAGAGCTGTGCTCCGTTCCACGCGATCTGCTGGTACAAGCCATTCACAGCGATGACGCTTCACTCCTGACTTCGGTGAAAGGGGTGGGTAAAAAGAAGGCAGAAAAACTGATGCTGGAGCTGAAAACTGTTCTAGAATTGCAACCAGCTGTTTTTGGTAGCTCCAAAGCAGGTGGCGACGCCTACGACCACGACGCCGTGGAAGCGTTAGCGGCACTGGGTTATGATAAATCTTCTATCCTCAATGTCCTTAAAAAATTACCTGCCAACTTAGGAACAACCGAAGAACGTGTGACGGAAGCACTCCGCAAATTATAATCACCTCCTCCCATGCTCCAGCTCGATATCAACGGAACATTGGCCAAAGCAATTACCGCTGCGAAGGGTGTCTCTGAGCAGGAGTTAACGCAGTTACAAACCAACGTGAAACGTCACGTGGAGAGTTGGTTGAAGGAACGGGAAAGCGGTGAGCACGCTTGGGCCATGGATCCGTACAACAAGCGTGTAGTGCAACAATGCCAAGAAGTGGCCGCCTTTGTTCAAGCCGAAAAAATCCGCACCGTCGTGTGGATTGGTATCGGCGGATCTGGCTTGGGCCCTCAAGTAATTCAAGAATTTTTGGAAGGACCGAACACCGTTCAATTCGTACTGTTAGATACGCTCGATCCTGCAATCTTGCTGATGCAAATGCAGATTATTGATTGGAAGCATGCACTCTTAGTAGTCGCCAGTAAGTCCGGTGACACCTTAGAGCCGATGAGTTTGTTCTTCCTTTGTTATGAGCAGCTCAAACAAGCGCGGGGAGAACGAGCCAACAAATACATGGTGGCGGTGACGGATCCGCGCATGGGTGTGCTGCGAAATTTCTGCGTTGATAACGGTGTAGAGATGCTTCCGATTCCTCCAGGAGTCGGTGGACGTTACTCCATCTTCACTCCGGTTGGTTTACTCCCGATGACAGTACTTGGAGGAAAAGTGACAGAGTTCGTTCGCGGTGCTAAAGAGATGGACACACTTTGTCAGAACCCAAACCTCCAAGAGAACCCTGCGGCTCTTTTGGCTGCCACACAGTTCTTATTAGATACAAAGCGTGGCTACCCAATTCGGGTCATTATGCCGTATTCCCAACGCTTGGAGTCGCTTGCTCGCTGGAACCAGCAGCTGATTGCAGAGAGCTTGGGTAAGACGGAAATCCACAATCCAATCCCACTAGCTGCGGTAGGAAGCCGTGACCAGCACTCGCTCTTACAGCAATGGATGGAAGGACCACGCAGCATGTGGCACCTCTTCATCCGCGAGGTTGATAAGCCGCTGCTCGCCGTACCAAAAGAAGTGATGAAGCCATTTGAGTACATTGCTGGTAAGTCCTTCGGTCAATTACTAGATGCTTGCTACCTAGGAACCAGCCAAGCCCTCACTGCAGAACACCGCCCACATGCGACTATTTCGCTGGAACGGTTGGACGAATTCCATTTGGGCCAGCTCTTCTTCCTGCTTATGACAGAAGTAGTTTTCCTTGGCAAACTCTACCGCATCGACCCATATGGCCAGCCAGGTGTCGAAGCGGGCAAACGAATTACGAAGGAGATTTTGTCACACGGAAATTAGGAAAAGTTGCTAGGCGACTTCATGGTTGAACGATGAAAAAAGAGTTACAATTCTTTCGAATTTTTTCCCCAGTTCTTCATGGCCCAGACAGTCACCGATGATCAATTCCAGAATGAGGTTCTCCAGAGCGACGTACCTGTCTTAGTCGACTTTTGGGCTGTGTGGTGCGGTCCTTGCCGAACCATGGAACCAATCATTGAAGAACTTGCCGATGAATACGCCGGAAAGGTCAAAGTGATGAAAATGAATGTGGACGAGTCCCCTGTTACCCCAGGGAATTACAACATCATGAGCATTCCAACCTTCATTCTTTATAAAGGCGGACAGCCCGTAAAAATATTCGTTGGCACGCGCTCCAAAGAAGATATGAAGGCCGAGTTAGACGCCGTAGCGTAACCCGTCACTTGATACTTGCTGCCACCTGATTGATACTTCTATTCAATGAAGTATTTCCTTTCGGTCATTGGAATCATTCTCTCGTACCTCATTATTCGGTACCGAGAATCTTTGGGTGATACCTTCGGCGAACGCGATTGGATGAAGTACTTCGGCGGCATTTACGGTGTGCTCGTTATTTTGGCGGTCTTCATCTTCTTCTGGAGCATTGCGACCATTACCGGAACAACCGATCTACTCTTAGCGCCTGTTCTGTACATTCTGCCTGGAGGTCGACCTACCCCATTGCCACCAGGATTTTAAAGTCAAAAACTCATTGTTTCCTGCTTTGAGAAGGCAGACCAACGCGCTAGCATAGGCAGCACGTGGGGCTGTAGCTCAGTTGGTAGAGCGCCTGCTTTGCAAGCAGGATGTCAGGGGTTCGACTCCCCTCAGCTCCACCACAAATATAAAATATTGCAGGTCACTCGTTGTATTCATACCTCAATGCTTTAGGACTTTCATTTTGCGTTGGTTTTATTTCATCAAAACCCACTTCGTGAAATTGCATGCGCAAAAGATCATCAAGCTTTATGAAGCAGTCAATAATCTTTGGCTTCGTGTCTGGATGTAAATGACGAATTCTCAAAGATGACTGTACTGCCAACTCCGTTCTCATCATCTGTTCATCGAAATGCTCTAGAAAACCAAGCATAGCCTCTTGAGTAGCCTGACGTGACTGATCTGCAATGTGATCTATCAATAAACTTCTGTTCGCTAATGCAAATAATAATGCCCCGAGAGCGTGTCTACAATTTTGTGCTACACCCAATTGCTGAATAGTGAGATGCGATTCTGCTGCTGGCTTACCACGTTGAAGACTAAAGGTAATGTAACCCACTACTTTGTCCTGCACAGTCGCAACGCTAGCCGTGTGCCAGGGTTTTTCTACCAATGAAACATCAAAATGTTCGTCGAGTTCCGTTATCGCTTCTAAGTGATCTACAAATATAGGCTCCAACTGTATTCCTGTTGTGCGTCCGCTATTTCGCATTTTAGTATTTTAAATTAAACAGCATGTTTGTCAAAAATATTATTAACTTATTATTTCTATCCAAAAAACCCTGCACTATTTAGTTATATCATAAAAATACTATGACATTCTTCTCGTTCCTACGAACGAGATTCCCTCTAAAAGAGAATGACATATCAGAATCCAATTCATCCCCGCAAAGCTGGGTTTT
>CAZXUD010000046.1:0-7281 GCA_964643805.1 uncultured Candidatus Peribacteria bacterium
CATAGTGGCCTAGTGCGCACGCTTGGAAAGCGTGTAGACCTGAAAGGGTCTCGGGGGTTCGAATCCCCCCCTCTCCGCCATGAACCAGTCGCTACGCTCCGGTTCATGGCTAGCCACCAAGAAATCAAACCACCGAACCCGTGACTTGGTTCATGGCTCCGCCACACATTCTCTTACGAATCGTTTTATGCTATAATTGAACGATTTATGACAAACGAAAACCAACATCCGGAACCCAACCAAAGTGAGGAAAGCTTATCTCCTGATACATACAGCCAACCTCGCAGGGCGAATAAGGAATTCGATAAATCTGATGAGATCTTAGGCGACTTAGAAGAGCTTCAAACTATAGAAGATAGCGGAATGCGACAACAGGCTACTCAATACTACATCAACAAAAGATTGCAAGAATTGGCCTCTGAAAAATCAGAGTCACAAGCAACTATTTCTTTAGCAAGTAATACTGCTAAAAGTGATTTTATTCAGGCTGATACCGAAGTGAAACGATCATTATTGGTGGATGGCTTTAATATAAATGACCCCGCAATCTACGATGAATTACTAAAATCTTTTGCCAATTTTCATCACCAATGGAACAAACCAAACATGAGGTCGATTGTTGGTCCATCGATAATCTATGCACTTGGTAATTATTTTGGAAATCACATTTCTACAGATGCAACTGAGAGCAAAAACCGTGAATACTATATGGATCGTTCTTCGGTGGATTCAGAGACAATTAATCTGCAAGAATTGAAGGGGCAAAAGTTGGCAGTGTGTGCGGAAAAAGCCTCCGTGGCTCACAATTATCTTAAGTTCTTAGGAATCAACTCTCATCTTATCTTTTCGACTGATTGTAAATTGGGCGACTCGAATGATGGTCACGCCTACATTTGTTTTGCGACAAAGAACGGCAAGTTTATTTTTGATCCAACAAATCCAGCAATCACAGAAAATGCTGACGGAAGCATCAACTCAGTAAATCCCGCCATCTATAAAATTTCAGATGAAGATTATGAACACCTTCTAAAACGCGATGGTCAACAGGTTACCGTGCAGCACAGCAATCAAGTATTTGATGGAAAGGAATACAAACCGAAGGAGCCGGCGGTTCGTGTTTATGGATAAGAACTACAGTCCGCCTTTTCGTTCTGTAGGCTCGTAATACCTTAGCCCGAGCGCCTTATAAATATCTTTCTCTTCCTTCGAAGCGATGATCTTTTCGCCTTCTGTGAGTGCATACTCATTGAGCTTCCAACCTTTCTTGATCGCAATTTTTCGCATCTCGATGTTGTGCTCCTTGCTGCCCGTAAAATAGAGCAAGGCGGCACCCCATTGGTTCGCTTTCACCATACGGACATCCACACGGATACCATTTTTAAGGTCGAAAGAAATTTTGGTATCGCCGTGTGCAGCTACATTGCGAACGATTGGTAATTTAGAAATGGCTTCACCGATTTTTTTTGCATTATTGGTAACTGCCAACACATCTATATCTCCGACCGTTTCTTTCTGACGACGATACGAACCCGCAACTGCTACACGAGTAACACCGGGAACTTTTTTAATTGTTTTGAGGAGGAGCTCAACATCATCTTTTATTTCTGCCAGCGTGAAACGCTTTACGCGCTCGCCAGCTCGCTTTGCGTGCTCTAGCACTTTCTTTTCAGAGAGCTCATCCCAGCGAGCTAGTTTTTGCAATTTGCCTCGCTCTGCTGCATCTATCAGTTGAGCAACGGTGCTAATACCTAGTTCACGTTCTAATTGGCGTACTTTCTTTGGACCAAGCCCTTCAACATCCATTAGGGCAGCAGAAAGGCCACCTTGTTCCGCTAAAAGATCGACGAGAAATTTAATTTTTCCCGTGTCTCGGTACTCCACAATTTTGCTAGCAATGGCATCCCCAATGCCTGGCAATTTTTTGAGTTCCTTCACATCGCCATAGGTTGTTACATCTTTTGGCAACTCCTCGATTGTTTGTGCAGCACGTCGATACGCCGCCGGTTTAAAGGCGACACCTTGCTCGTCCAGCAGAGCAGCAATTTGATTGAGTTGATTTGCGATGTCTGCGTTAACCGACATGTATACATTATAGCGTGTGATGAATGATCTGCTCTGAATTAAAGTTGCCGGGCTCTCTGTTTTTTAGGCAGAAAACCCGGACTCGGAGGAAACTGGCCAGATGCCAGTCTAATTGTTAAGAATACTTAGTCCGACGAGGACCCGTCCCGGTTTGAGTTTGGGACACTTTACTCTGGTGTGCGGTCTCCAATTTTTTTTGGTGAGGGGCACACCACACAAAGGACACTGGAGCATGGGCCGCACTTTTCTTTCGAACTCTGTGCGACTTTTTGCTCTCTGACTTCCGCCACGTTGGCGATAGCCATTTCCATGTCGGTCAAGGTGACCGTTTCGCCGATTTCTAGCAATCACGGCGAGTCTCCTAACAAAAAACCTGCTCTCATTCAGACGACCATCGTCCGAAAAAAATGAGAACAGATCATCGATCACAAGCAATGAGAAATCTGACTTGGATATTTAGAGATACCCCAGGTCGCCAGCAAATGCTGACAACCTGGGGCGAAAAAGAAGAGACAAGCCTTGCGGCTTGCGTGAGGGAGGAAAAAGCCACTACTCGTTCCTAACGTCGACCTCCAGGGCGGCGCAGGCACACTTCCCGTCGCTTGCGCGACGCAATCGGCCGGCGATCATCGATCGATGGGGGTGGCTCAGGAGCCTGCCCTTTCTTGACCCGATCTTCGGCTTCTTGTTGTGCAACCACAGCCCGTTTTTTTCGACGTCGCGTCATAACTCATTCCTCCGTAAAAACTTCCCCTGATCCTGCCGCTGTCGTGCGGCATACAAAATCAGGTTTCTCATTGCTTACAATGCTTTAAAAGATCTTTAACTGAATTCTCCCCCTCATAAAAAGAAGATCAATTGCTATTCTTCTACTTTATTGCCGAAATGTCAAATAAACTTTACGTCCCCTCTTGCCAGCTCTCTAGGTACTTTTTCTGCTCTGAGGTCAGCTCATCAATCTCTAGTCCCATAGCTGCAATCTGTAATTGGGCGATGTGATCATCAATCTCTTTTGGCAGCGTAATGACTTCGTTTCGGAGTGAGCCTTTATTCTTCACCAAGTATTCACAAGCTAATGCCTGGCCGCAGAAAGAGAGACTCATTACTTCGCTTGGGTGACCTTCCGCCGCTGCAAGGTTCACCAGACGGCCTTCACCAGCTATGTAGATAATGCGGCCCGTCTTAAATAAATATTCATCCAGGTAAGGGCGCACTCGGCGCTTGCGCTTCGCTGCTTTTTCTAATGTCACCATATCGATCTCATGATCGAAATGACCAGAGTTTGCGAGTATCGCTCCATCTTTCATCTCTTCTAAGTGTTCTAAGCGAATGACATGCTTGTTACCAGTAACCGTTACGAAAATATCTCCGATTGATGCTGCCTCCGCCATGGTCATCACCCGGTGGCCATCCATCGCAGCTTGTAACGCTGCGAATGCGTCCACCTCAGTGACGATGACTTGTGCACCAAGTCCTTTTGCACGCATTGCGACACCTTTACCGCAGCTGCCGTAGCCAACCACCACCACAATCTTCCCCGCAATTAAGATATTGCTCGCGCGGAGGATGCCATCGAAGGTGGATTGTCCGGTGCCGTAGTAGTTATCCATCAAGTGCTTCGTCAGGTTGTCGTTCACGGCAATCATTGGGCATTGAAGGACGCCCTCTCGTTGCATCGCCCGCAAGCGGATGATGCCCGTAGTTGTTTCTTCGCAGCCGCCGATCATATCTTTAAGAAGATGTGGGTGCTTCGTGTGAATTTCGGTCACAAGATCGCAACCATCATCAATCGTGATATTTGGTTCGGTCTCAATGACTGCTGTTAAGAAGCGGTAATAATCCTCTTTGGTTTCACCTTTGTATGCCCACACTAAAACGTTTTCTTCTTCCGCTAAGGCAGCAGCAATGTCGTCCTGTGTGCTGAGTGGGTTACAACCGGTAATGGCGACCTTGGCGCCGCCTGCAGTAAGCGTGCGCACAAGAATGCCTGTCTCTTTCGTAACGTGCAGCGCCATACCAATCGTAAGCCCTGCAAAGGGCTTCTCTTTGGTAAAGCGGTCACGCAGGGTGAGCAGCGCATCCATGCGGCGCTCAGCGACTTCTAAATTCAGTCTCCCCTGGTCAGCCAATGATGGGTCTTTGACATGCGACATTCCGGGAGATTGTAGATATGAAATGCTAAATACCAAACACGATTACTTAGAATTTAACGGTAATGTCTCACCATACGTGGTCTCAATACGATTTTGTAACTCATCTAGGTCGAGTGATTCCATCAGCGTTCCTTCATCTTCCACTACAAAAGAGGCAATACCCGCACCTAGTCGAATGCAATTTTCAATGGGCCAATCTTTCTGTAATCCTGCGAGGATGCCCGCACGAAAACCGTCGCCCGCTCCTGTAGGATTCAAAACACGATCGGCTTTGCAGGCCTTTATTTTTTGTTCGCCGGAAGTATTAATGACCGTGGCCCCCTTTTCGCCATGCGTAATAATTACGAGCGGTGTAAGTGAACGGATGTCATCTTCTGATACCTTCAATTTATCTTTTATTAACGACCATTCGTAATCGTTCATAATAAGGCCGGCACTTTTTTTTATTATGCGTTTCAATTCATCATCACTGAATGCAAGAATTTGTTGCCCGGGATCAAATAAATAATGCACACCGTTCTGAGCACACCAATCTGCCGCTTTTTGCATAAGTCCTGTGTCCCGCGGACTAATGATGGCATATTTAATTTCTTCGCCGCTCAAGTCTGGCCACGTGCCATGTTGGTCTGCACCGGGATGAAAAAAAGTTATCTGTTGTTCGCGACTGTCAGTAGCGATGATTGCTGTGGCAGTAGCGTGCTCC
This sequence comes from uncultured Candidatus Peribacteria bacterium, assembly GCA_964643805.1. GTDB lineage: Bacteria > Patescibacteriota > Gracilibacteria > Peribacterales > Peribacteraceae > CAZXUD01. The sequence goes on from CAZXUD010000046.1 coordinate 4,939, forward strand.
GAAATTTCTTCGACGTAAGAAACATTCACGCCTTTGTCTTTCAAGACGGCAAGGTACTCACCACCATCGTTCCCAACTGTAGAAACTAAGACTGGCTTCAAGCCCAGAAGCCCTAAGTTCCAAGCAATGTTAGCGCCGGTGCCGCCATGGTGCTTACGGAAACGCTGCGCTAGATATGCCACAGAGAGTGAATCTGTATCGTCATGGAGAGCGTCAGAGAACGATCCATCGTGCGAGAGCAGAAGGTCGTACGCAACCGAGCCGGTTACCAGGATTTGGGACATGGCCGTATCGTACAGAAATGCCGAGAAAATCGCATCCAAACGCTGACAATGGCAACCTACACCAGTAAACTCCTGCCGATGCGCATAACAATGGTTGGTACGGGGTACGTTGGCTTAGTTTCTGCAGCTTGCTTTGCAGAACTTGGCCACGATGTCGTTGGGGTAGATATTGATGCCGAGAAAGTTCGTCGCCTCCAAAAAGGTGAATGCACAATTTACGAACCAGGTTTGGAAGAAGTGCTACAACGGAATTTAAAGGCGAAGCGTTTAACATTCACGACCGATATAAAAGAGGCGTTACCAAATACGGATGTTTTGTTCAGCGCAGTTGCTACGCCTTCGAACGAAGACTTCAGTGCGGACTTACGAATTGTGTATAGCATTTGTGAAACGGTCGCGAAGGAAGCGGATCACAATTTGGTATTTGTAAATAAGTCGACGGTTCCTGTGGGAACAGGAAAGGAATGTGAAGCGATGATGGCAAAAATTCTGCAAGATCGTGGCGTTGATTTTCAAATTCCTGTGATTTCGAATCCAGAATTTTTGCGAGAAGGCACAGCAGTTCAAGACACGTTGAATCCAGATCGCATCGTCGTTGGAATTAACGGCAACGACCATGCAAAAGATTTAATGGAAGAGCTGTACCAGCCGTTAATACGCACGGGAAAGCCCATTCTCTTCATGGATCGCGAGAGCGCCGAGATAGTGAAATACGCGAGCAACGCATTCCTCGCCAACAAGATTTCGTTCATCAACATGATCAGCGAACTCTGTGAAAAAACTGGGGGTGATGTGCGCTCCATTGCCGAAGGCATGGGACTCGATGATCGTATTGGTCCTCGTTTTCTTCACGCCGGTATTGGCTACGGCGGCAGTTGTTTTCCAAAAGATGTAAAAGCGTTGATGGCATTGAGCAAACATGTGGATGTGCCGATGCCTTTAGTGAACGCCACGCATGACATTAATCAACGTCAGCGTTTACGTTTCTTCCAACGTCTCTTAAATGCTATTCCGCAAAATTCAACCGTCGGTGTTTGGGGATTGAGTTTTAAACCAAAGACGGATGATATGCGCGAAGCACCAAGCATTGATCTTATTACGATGTTGCTAGAGACGAAACATAAGGTGCAGGTGTTCGACCCAGTCGCCATGGAGAACGCAAAAAATATTTTGCCGAAGGGCGTCACATACGTGGACTCACCAATGGGTGCAGCTAAAGACGCTGATGCTGTAATCCTCCTGACCGAGTGGGACGTGTTCCGGGGAGCGAATCTAAAGGCATTGAAGAAAGCCATGAAGGGCGATCATCTGTTCGATGGGCGTAATGTGTATGATCCGAAAGAAGCCGCCGAAGCCGGACTGATATACCATGGAATTGGTATTCCTTCTCATTCATGAAAGTTCTTGTAACAGGTGCGGCTGGGTTCATTGGGTTTCACACCTGCAAAGTTTTGCTTGCGCGCGGAGATGAGGTGATTGGGCTCGATAACTTTTCACCCTATTACGATCCAAAGCTAAAAGAGGCACGCGCCAAGCAGTTGGATGAGATTGATGGATTTACCATGATACGAGGCGACATTCGTGACCGCGAGACTGTGAAGAAGGCCATGAAAGGCGTAGACCGTGTTTGTCACCTAGCGGCACTGGCTGGTGTTCGTTACTCCTTTGAACATCCCGAGGAATACATCGACATTAACATTACGGGTTTCTTCAATGTGCTTGATGAAGCTCGTCTCCAAAAGATTGCGGGTTTCATTTATGCCAGCAGCAGCTCTGTGTATGGCGGCAACGGCAAGTTGCCTGCCAGTGAGGAAGACCGCGTTGATAATCAGCTCTCACTGTATGGTCAGAACAAGCGTGATAATGAGCTGATGGCTCACACGTACCACCACTTGTATGGAATTCCCGTAACTGGCCTGCGCTTCTTTACAGTCTATGGGCCTTACGGTCGCCCAGACATGGCACTCTTCTTGTTTACCGATGCAATTTTAAAAGGGAAACCACTCCAAGTATTTGGCGAAGGAAAGATGCAACGCGACTTCACGTACGTAGATGACAT
>CAZXUD010000047.1:0-7273 GCA_964643805.1 uncultured Candidatus Peribacteria bacterium
TATAACCTTGCCACCTGGAAAAACTTGAGCATCTGGAACCTTAGCAATAAGTGCGTCCAAAGATTCATAATGGCCATCGGGACAACCAAGCTTTAAGTGAATGCATGTTTCTTTGTCTCCTTTTTTTATTTTCAGTGGCACAGACCCGTTGCGAACAGATCCATCAATAAGCACGCTATCTGCTGCGACCTTGTTCCCATGCGGGGTGTTTGTCATTCCTTCTTTTTGCAAAACAGTAACTGCATCTAATGTTGTGTTGGTTTCAGATTTTCGATTAGGCAACACCACGTCTCTCACTGCTATCCCTGCAAATCCATAGGAATCACTAGGATCGTAAGGTGTTAACATTTCTTTACTCATAGGCATATTGTTTTATTTTTGCGCTTCAAAAGCAAACGATTAAATTAAGAACTAAATCCTAAAAATAGAATTCAGTACCCCCTTGTTACCAAAATAGATCCAAAAAATATTGAGTGGTTTCTACTAGAAAGTTAGCATCTCACGCTATGGCTGATGAAATTGAAGAATTAGTAACAAAGGCTTTAGACAACAGCCGCCCTCCTAGGGTGAATTTTTTAGCAAGAGGGCAGACTAGGCTCTTCCTGGCCGGACGTACATTTTTAATTCAATTATTAGAAACCGAAGTATTCACTCCGGAGCAAATGGAAGAGGCATTTTTAGCTGTTCGTGAATTGAATGAATTAGCTATAGATATTCCTATGTTTACTGTTCGAGGTCCAGATCCATTGATCTATGCAATAACGATGCTGTTTAGAGATACAGGAGAGAAACTATTGCGGATAGCAGATAAATGCCCGACCAAGAAAGAACTTATCATGCAATACCAAACACGGATGCTAGAAAGAATTTCAGAAATTATAACTCACGAATTTAAAGAGAATCATCGTTAACTTTCTTTCTCCTTCTTCTGCGCCTGTAGCGCGCTGATTTGCTCTGCTAACTTTTCAATCCATTGCACGTCATTCTTCGTGTGACGAGCAATTTCGTCAGCATTGATGCGCAACGTAGATCCACTGATGCGCCACTGTGAAGTAACACTCAAGAGTTGCATGATTTCTTTTGCCGTCACGCGTGACGTCAAGGAAAGCACCACCTCGCGTCGATCTTTTGTGACGTCATCAACCTTCACGCGAACAACGCCCGCGCGTCTAGCCGCCATCTTAAGGCGCAGGACGGCAAAGAGATTCTCGACTGGCTTCGGCAGCGCTCCGTACTCTGTTTTTAGATCGTCTTCGAACTCCTTCAAGATTGCTTCGTCTTCGCTTCCAGCCAATTTTTGGTACACAGAAATCTTTTCCTGTTCATCTGGAATGTAGAACGGTGGAATGTACGCAGCGAATGGCAGCAAGATTTCCACATTCAATTCTTCTTCAACTGATTCACCACCGGACTTTAATTCTTCTACCGCCGCCTTCAGCATGCGTAAGTAATGGCTGACGCCAACGGTCTGCATGTTTCCAGATTGGCTACCACCGAGAATTTCACCTGCACCGCGGATCTCCAGGTCGCGCATAGCGACTTGGAAACCGCTCCCCAGTTCGCAGGCTTCTACAATTGCCCTCAGACGCTTGCGCGCATCGTCGTGGAGCTTCTGAGTGTGGTACAAGAAATAAGCGTAGGCTTGCAGGTTGCTGCGACCCACACGACCACGGAGCTGGTAGAGCTGCGCTAAGCCGAATCGTTCTGCCTCATTCACCACCAATGTATTGGCACGCGGCAGGTCGATACCGTTTTCAATAATCGTGGAGCTTACCAATACATCGAATCTCCCCTCTTTAAAGGCGAGGATGCGTTGCTCCAAGTCATCGGGCTTTAATTGACCGTGACCGACCACAAACTTCGCCTCTGGAATTAATTTGCGCAATTTTTCAGCAAACGCATCGATAGTTTCCACACGATTGTGGAGCACGTAGCACTGTCCACCGCGTTTTACTTCGGTGAGGACTGCCTGCCGAACGAGTGCATCAGAATATTTTCGAACTTCGGTGATAATCGGCAGACGACCAGGTGGTGGCGTCGTAATCGTCGTAATGTCGCGCAACTTATGCAGACCAAGATTCAATGTTCTTGGAATCGGTGTGGCAGTCAGCGTGAGAATGTCGACGTTGGCACGCATCTCTTTAAATTTCTCTTTCTGTTTCACACCAAAGCGTTGCTCTTCGTCGATCACGAGGAGTCCGAGGTTCAAGAACCCGACATCTTCCTGCAATAAACGGTGGGTACCGATCACAATATCAACGTCACCCTTTCGTAGCTTCTCGAGCGTTACCTTCTGTTCCTTTGGTGAACGGAAACGACTCAAAAGATCGATTCGGACGCCGAATTCTCCCATGCGTTTGATGAAGTTGTGGTAATGCTGGTCTGCCAAAATGGTGATTGGCGCAATCACTGCGACCTGCTTACCGGCACGAACTGCTTTGAAGGCGGCGCGCATAGCGACTTCTGTTTTTCCAAAACCCACGTCTCCACACACAAGACGATCCATTGGGTGTGGATCTTCCATATCTTCCTTGATGTCTTGAATCGCTTTCAGCTGACCCGGTGTTTCTTGGTATGGGAACGCTGCTTCGAATTTCTTTTGTACTTCATCGTCATCGGGGTACGCATGCCCGCGTGACTTAGCACGCTTGGCGTACAACGCGAGCAGTTCTTTCGCGAGCTGTTGAGTCTCCTCACGTGCTTTCGTCATCACGCGCTTCCATTCTTGGGTACCAAGACGCGTAAGCACTGGCTCATTCCCTTCTTCGTAGACGAACTTGCTCAATTTATCGGCCTGGTCGACGGGAACGAAGAGCTTGTCGCCCTCGGCGTACGTCATTTCTAGGTATTCCCGCGTGGTTTTATCCACTTCCTTCTGGGTCATCCCCTCAAAGTGGCCAATGCCGTGCTCCATGTGCACCACATAGTCTCCAGGGACAAGTGATGTGATGAAATCGAGCGCTAGCTTTTGCACACTGCGCTGCTTACCCGCCTTCTTTAGTGAGAAGATCTCACGATCTGTGAGGAGTGCGCACTGCAAGTCTGGATTTTGAATGGAGTGCGGCAAAATTCCTCCATCCCCTGCAGGTTGAACCGTGACAGCGCCCTCGCGCTGCTCGGCTTTATCCGTAAATGGAATATTTTCCTCTTTAAAAATTCCTTTCAGCTCTTCTAATCGTTTGGTGACAATCACCAACAACCAATCTTGTTGGAGTTTGTCGCGAATGTCGTTTAAGAAGTCCGTCAGCGTGTAAAACTTCAGCACGGAGAGGTACCGCAAGTGCACATGATTCTCCTGTGACTCTGGGAATGCGGTGTAACGCAGGACAGATACATCCAGTGGCGTCTCGATGTCATCTTGGTCGTCTAAGATGAGGAGTTTGCCGTTTCGTAACTGATCTTTCAGCGGCAAAGACTCGCTGTATGCAACTGGGTAGATATCTAATTCTTTGCCCGCATCCTCGGTTTTAGACGAATCCTCTGCATCAACCTCTTGAATGGATTCCACCACATCAAATGCCATGGAAATGCGGTACGGATGCTCCGATTGAATCGGGAAAATATCAAACACGTCCCCGGTACGACGGTATTCACCTGGTTGCAAGTGTACGTCTTCACTATGGGAATAGCCCTGGTCGATGAGCGACTCAACGACATCAGTAAATTCAACCTTGTCACCTACTTTCACATTCACCACGCCCGCTTCTAACTCTTTGTAGGAAGGAAAATCTTTTTCCCAGTCGTCACGATTCATCAAAAACACGCCGTCATCGCTGTGCATAAAGTTTAAGTATCGTCGAAGTGCATCAGGATCAATTTCGTTCGCATCATTTTCTACAACCGATAATGTTGTCGCACGTTGTCCAAAGAACGTGAACCAGTGTTGTAAAGCATCAACCTGTGTCGACTTACCAGAAACAATGAGGGCGGCCTGTGGATTATGCGAAAGGATGGTACTTGCTACCAATGCCTTCGAAGTTTCGTTGGACACGCCAGAAAGTACCAATCTTCGATTAGCTTTTAACGCATGCGCCAGATCTTGATGCGTCTCTCTTCCTAAAAGGAGAGATGGATGCATAGGAGCGTATCTATGAACAATCGCGGGCGATTCCAAAGAGGAATCGGCGCGCCTTGTTAACGTAATTGATTGTTGTAATTGTCAGTGTTTGGCCTGGGATTGTCAATTTCATTCCTCCTGAATGCGCAACGGCATGATCAAGTGGAGGTAGGCATCGTTGGCTGGCAGATGGAAAACAGCTGGGTGCATACTATCGGTTAACTGCATCTCCACAGTGTCGCCCTCGGCGTGATTCAAGAAATCGAGCAAGTAGGACGAACTTAAAGCGATTTTATTAGTGGTACCCTCCACATCTTCAGAAAGAGTGGTTTAATCTTTACCACCCTGAGTTTGAGGCGTGGTGATGTGCAAACTACCTTTGCCAATACTGAAGGTGAGGTTGTTATTCAGCTCTTTCGCAAAGTAGTGCATGCGCTTTACGACCACTGTTAGATCTTTTACAGGAATTGTAACCGTTGTCTTTGTTCCTTTTGGCACAATTTGTTGATAGTCCGGGAATTTCCCATCAATTAAACGGGAGAGAAGTTTTGTCTGACCAATCTGCAGTTCAATTTGCTGGCTGCTCAAGGTGACATCAACACTGGTAGCACCGCTCTTTTTAGATTTCTTTTCATCATCACCAGATTTCTCACCCTTGCTTGCACCTAAGACAGACTTCAGTTCATCTAAAACCTTCACTGGAATAATGCAGGAGATATCTCCACTGACATTTGTCTTTAGTGTGTATTCCGAAAGACGATAACTATCAGTAGCTACGAACACTAGGCTGCCCTTCTGGTGACGCAGATACACACCGGATAGAACAGGCCTTAAAGTGGTTTTAGCTGTTGCAAATGTCACTTTATTTAAAGCTTCCAACAGTGGACCAGCTTCTAAAGTGAATGTGATTTCTTTTTCAATTGGGGAAATAGTTGGGTATTCACTAGCTGCCTCACCCGCAATGAGTGTTTTTGCATGCTTTGAAGTGCATTTTAATTGTGTGCCTTCATTTGTTTCTAGTAACACCTCATCATCTGTGTTGTATTGAGCAAAGTTTACAATCGCTTTTGCGGGAACTGTTATTGATCCCTCATTCTCAATAGAAGCCTCAAAACTTGTCACCACACTTAACTCCAAATCTGTTGCACTTACACGGCAACGCTTTCCTTCTGCTTCAATTAAAATATTATTTAAAATTGGTAATGCTTGCTGACCCGAAATTGCGCGGCTCACCAATTGGATTGCTTGAAGGAAGTCCGATGTTGCACATGAGAATTTCATTGAGAGTGTTGTGATTGGTGGATGACCATCATATGCCCATCCCCTATATAATTATAAAGAAAATATTTATATAAATAATTAGTAATCATAGTAAGCACCTTTTTTTATGAACATTCTTTCACCATTCTTCTGTGGGAAACCCTTTCTTTTGAAACCAATGAGCAAATAGACGAAGGTGGCAATTTCTAAGGCGTGGAGTATCTGTGGAAAACTTGTGGATTAACTGGGCCTTTTCTGGGAAGAAGCCCAAATCAACGTTTTTGGCTTAGCAAAGCCAAGTACTAAGATTTAGTGTGGAGAAGTCCTGCGTACTCTCTCAAAAGCTTGCTCGGACTAATCCACAGGTAATGTGGACAATTAATTTATCCAAAAAGTGGCACTTATGTTTTCACAGAGCGAAGAAAATCATCTCGCGCCTCTGGCTGAGGAACCGAAGCCGAATTTTCTGAAATGTGGACAACGCCGCCCTTCATTCGCGCGAAATTTTTTTCTGGAACGTCTTCACTCAACGTCACACCACTACTTACAAAACTACTACTTCCAATTTTTACACCCGGATTAATGTTCACACTAATACCGAGTCGGACATCATCACCAATCGCGGAACCAAATTTTACTAAGTTCGTATTTATCTTTTCACCCTTCACTACCGATGTAATTGGCTGTTCGTCGAGGCGTAAATTACCAGTTTTACTGCCGCCACCGAACGAAACATTCCGACCAATGACACTGTCTCCCACGTACGACATATGAGTCCATACATGGCTGTGAAGAAGCGAGCTCTTTACCTCTGTGCTGTAACCCACGACGCAGTGATCGCCGACGCTGGCTTGGCGGACCAACGCGTTGTTCGCAACGATGCTGTGCTTACCAATGTAACAAGGGCCAACCACCGTTGCGTGCGGCATAACCTTCACGCCTTCATCTAAAATAACGTTGCCATCAATCACTGCAGTGGGGTGAATTTTGGCAGTTTTGTGGATGGACTGTTTGGTGATTTCATTCAAGAAAACTGGCAGTAATTGCACCATATGCCATGGGTACTTCACTGCCTGCCATAAGCCGGTGTAGGCAACAGCGCGGTACTCCTGTGTATCGAATAGTTTTTGCAGTGCCTGCTCGTAACCATCATCCTTACTCTCGTCGACATCTTGCAAAGCGTCGAGTAATGCGGCGGAATCGTTATGGAGGTGAGCAACAATATTTACCAGATCACTCGGCTCTTTCCCCTCCCCCGGCTTTTCAATAATCGTGACGATACGGTCACCCTTTAATTGGATGTAACCCCCCGGAAAATAACTCTTCACTTGTTGTGCGAGCAAAGCGCCTGCAACACCCTTAGCGCTACCTGCTTTTAAAACTGCTGCGTAACCCTCAGCGGCAATCACATCGTTGCCTGAAACAATCAGCACGGGTTCTCCTTTGCACTGTGGTAACGCACTGAGCAATGCGCCGCGCATGCCGAGCTCCAAATTTTCTTGCTCTACAGTCTGCATCTTCGGCAGTAATTTTTTAGTGTCTTCTAAATTATGTTTCCCACCAACAAGCAAAACATCTTTCTCCTTAATACCGGCAACTTCTAAACGAGCCAGTTGGTGTTCCAACAAAGTACGACCACAAATAGGAAACAGCGTTTTTTCCTTCAGAGGCCAAAACCGCTGAGAACGGCCGGCGAGGAGAAGAATGACCTTCATTGGGCCCAGTCTAAGGAGCCTGAGTGGCTTCTGCTAGCGAATGGTTGGGTATTTCGAGCACTAAATCGCCACTGCCGGCGGTTATTTGTACGGGAATGTGAAGAGATTGGTATCGGTCCACTACCTCTTTATGGGGGTGGCCGAACTTATTATCGAAGCCGACAGACATCAATGCTGAAGTGGGGTTCACTGCGAGTAAAAATCCTGTCGATGAAGAAGTGCGACTTCCATGGTGCGGAAC